>CALZQD010000082.1 GCA_945828175.1 uncultured Bacteroidales bacterium
TACACACTGCATATCGTCGGCAGCGTCAGATGTGTATAAGAGACAGGATTTCGGCTGCCCGCCAGAGCGCCGCGCAGACTTTTGCCGCCGCCCTCGAGGAGGAAGCCCGTCCGCTCGGCATGAAGAATCTTCGCTGCACCATAGCGCTCACGCCTACGCGCCTGAGCCCCACGGGCATCGACGCCGTCGAATTCCTCTTTGCGTTCAACAAAAACAGCTCGCCGCTGCCTGTGCGCGACACGGCGTCAGGCGGCGAGATTTCGCGACTGATGCTCGTCATCAAGACCATCGTCGGCCGCAAGATGCAGCTGCCGACAATCATTTTCGATGAGATCGATACGGGTGTGTCGGGCGATATTGCCTCACGCATCGGCATGATGATGAGCCGCATAGCCGAAAACATCCAGGTCATCACCATCACCCATCTGCCGCAGGTTGCCGCCCGCGGCACAAGCCACTATAAAGTATACAAAGAAGACAACGAGACCTCGACCGAGACCAAGCTGCGCCGTCTTGACGAGACGGGCCGCGTCGACGAGCTCGCGCTGATGCTCAGCGGCGACAGCTGCAACGCCGCCGCACGCGAGACGGCCCGGGTATTGCTCTCGGCTAAAAACTGACATAAACAACGACAATGGAAAAGAACGATTATATCTTCGGCCCGCGCGCCGTCATCGAAGCCATCGAATCAGGCAAGGAAGTCGACAAGATTCTCATGAAGAAAGACTTCCACGGCGAAAACGCCGAGACATTATACAAGCTCGCCCGCGAGCTCAATATCCCCGTTCAGCGAGTGCCGGTCGAACGCCTCAACCGCGTCACCCGCCGCAACCATCAGGGCGTAGTGGCCTTTATGTCGGCTGTCACATATCACAGACTCGACCATGTCGTGCCGGCGCTCTACGAAGACGGCGTGATGCCCTTCCTGCTTGTGCTCGACGGCATTACCGACGTCAGAAACTTCGGCGCCATCTGCCGTACGGCCGAATGTTGCGGCGTCAACGCCGTCGTCATCCCCGAGCATGGCAGCGTCACTGTCGGCGCCGACGCCATCAAAACCTCTGCCGGAGCTCTCCATCATCTGCCCGTCTGCCGCGAGCGCAATCTCGCCGGTGCGGTCACCTTCCTCAAAGACAACGGCTACCGTATCGTCGCCGCCTCAGAGAAGGCCGACATCAACTATACTCTCGGCGACTACACCGTGCCCGTCGCCATCGTCATGGGTGCCGAGGACGTAGGCATTTCGCCCGCCGTGCTCGAGCTCTGCGACACACGCGTGTCGATACCGATGTTCGGCCATATTGGTTCGCTCAACGTCGGTGTCGCCGCCGGCGTGATGATGTATGAGGTAGTGCGCCAGCGCCTTGCCGCCGATCTCGAGGTCATCTGACGGAAAGAGAAAAGGAGGTGCTCTCACGAGTACCTCCCCTTCCATTCATCACATTATGCTTAAAATTAAAGATGCTGTCATTGCTGTCAGTATGTTTCTCAGTATCTGTCGGCTACAATATCCCAATCTACGATATCCCACAGCTTCTTGAGATATGCAGCGCGAGCGTTGCGGTAGTCGATGTAGTAGGCGTGTTCCCATACGTCGAAGGTCAACAGCGGCACGAGGCCGTCTTTTAGCGGATTCTGCGCATTGTTGCCTTGCGAGATGAAAAGCTTGCCGTCGTCGTCGCGAGAAAGCCATACCCAGCCTGAGCCGAAGAGCGAGGCTCCTGCCTGCTCGAAAGCTTCCTTGAACTTGTCAAACGAGCCGAAGTCGCGGTCGATAGCGCGGCGCAGGTCGCCTGTGGGTTCGCGGCTGCCGTTAGGCGAGAATGTAAAGAAATAGAAGATGTGGTTCCAGGCCTGAGCGGCGTTGTTGTAAAGAGCGCCGTCCGAGTTACGGATTATCTCCTCGAGATCCATATCTTCATACTCAGTGCCCTTGATGAGCTTGTTGAGGTTGTCGATGTAGGCTTTCTCATGTTTGCCGTAGTGGTAGTCGATGGTCTCGCGGCTGATTACCGGTTCGAGAGCGTCAGGCTGATAGGGTAATGTGGGTTGTTCGTATGTCATATCTTTATCAGTTTTATATTGTTTTCATAGATAAAACATCGCCTCGCGCCATTAGTTCAGCCTTACAAGCATTTTAGCATCAGTTAATGCAATATGTTAAAAGCTTTTAGCCGGAATTATAAGAAAATATATTTGTTGGGTTCGGTAAAAATGTATATATTTGTCGATAATTAAAAACTATATTCAATTATTAACTAAAAAACAGTTACTTATGAAAAAAACTTTACTCTCAATCTTCTTCGCATCTGCCTGCATGATGATGTCAGCACAGGATGCAACCGTTTATTTCTCAGAGGACTTTGAGTGGCTCGAACCGTGGTCAAGCCAAAAGCCCGCCGGTCAGACCATCGAAGAGAACAACCCTGACGCAACAGCCCAGCAGCTCGGTACAAACAAAGTTGATGAGGTTTCGACATTCGAAGCTCTCCAAGCTAAAGGTTATGATTTCGTCGCAACCCACACCCCTTCTAAAGACGAGCGCAAACCGCAGGCTCAGATTTATCTTCAGCGTAATTATCTGAAATTCGGTCTTACCGGTTATCAGAGCGGTATCGTTCTTCCCTCAATCACCAATGTTCCCGCAGACGCCAAACTCGCACTCTCATTTGATACAAGCTCACAGCGTCAGGGCTCAGGTGTATGGGATGAAACCAGACTTGTCGTAATTGTCGCTAACGGTGATGATGTCAAGTCATATGAACTCGATGTTCCCCTTCCCGAAGAAGGTGGAGCATACCGTTGGTATAATGTCAACGTCGAACTCACCGGTGCTACAGTTGCTGCCGATACAAAAATCACAATCCGCAACGCCGATTCACAGTGGCCCAGCGCGAAAGCTCTCCGCTGGTATATCGACAACATCAAACTCTACAACGCCGAAAGCGGTGCTGTCGCTGACATCGTTGTTGACGAAAACGCTCCCGTTGAATACTTCAACCTCCTCGGTGTTCGCGTAGAGAACCCCGAAAACGGCATCTATATCCGTCGTCAGGCAGGTAAAGTGTCAAAAGTTCTCGTTAAATAATAAAGAGACAACTAATTAAGCCTAATAGAATGCAGGGCGGCTCTGAAAAGAGCCGCCCTGTCATTTTATATTTTATGAGAGTTAGAAACTGTACTGGAGCATAGCCTCGAAGCGGTTGGCTTTGTTGTGGAGGCCGCTGTAGTCCTTGCGGGTGCCGAAAAGATACTCGCCGCCTACCTTGAAATTTTCAGTTATATTGTAGTATAGGTTGGCCGAGACATACTGGGTATAGCGGTATGTGTCGCCGCTGAGACGGTCGCAGTCGTAGAGGCGGGCGTTGCTGTAGTCGGTCGAAACCATTACCTTAGGAGAAACCTGCCAGGCGAGACCGGCGGTGAGGGCGCCGATGGCCGGAGCCGTCATGCGTCCGGCGGTTGTCGACGGGATGAGGTTATAGTCGGCGTCGGAGAGGTCGTTGATATATGTGGCGATGCCCTTGCCGTAGACATAATGGCCGAAGATGTCGAGGCCGCCGACGATGTTGGCGATGGTGCTGAACTGCACGCCCCAGCCCGATTCAAAGCGGTTCTTGCCCTTGACGAGGTCGCGGTAGCTAATGCGGCGGAATATGCCCGAGAGGCGCACATGGCTGTCGCTCTTGCCCCATGAATACTGGACGTAGGCGGGGATATCGGGGCAGCGCTGGTTGATGGCCTGCTCAGACGAGCTCAGCTGATAGCCCGCCGTTGGAATCTCGAGTGAGGCGCCTACCGAGAAGCCTTTGCCGAGTTTGACGGCATACTTGAACATGATGTTGCGCTTGTCGACCTGACCTGAGGGACCCTGCGGGTCGATGGTCGGCGCCTGGCTCTCGGGGTCGGAGAAGACCGAGTGGGCCAGACCGGCTGTGACATTGCCGAGGCTGACGTAGGCCTGCTTGAGCTTGAGGCCATAGCCGCCGTTGTCGCCAGTGAAATCGGTCTGGATGTAGACGATTACACGGCCGAATTTCGTGGGCTTGGTGACGAGTTTGAGGAAAATCGTCGAGTGAGAGGCGTCGGCGCCGAAGCGGTTGCGCTGGGCCGGGTCGCGCGGCACGGGGATGTCGAAGGTCGTGAAGCCGTTGTCGTCGATGGCGCCGTTGAAGTCATACATGGCCGAAGCCTTGACGTAGCCGCCGATGCCGAGGGCGACCTTGCCCTGACGGTCGAAGAAGAGGAAGCGCGGAGCGCCCGGGTCGTTGAACGACAGACCCTCGCGCGAGTAGAGCACGGCGATGTGGTCGGCGACGCCGGGGGCGGTGCTGTCGCCGCTGAGTATCAGAACGCACTTGGGAATGCCGTCGGTCGGCGTCTGAACAGGCTTGACCGCGAAAACGGCTGTCGAAGACATCACTGAGCATAATGTGATGAATATGAGAGCTTTTTTAAGCAGTGTCATAATTTGTGAGAATTTGTTAATATTGAAATACTAACACTTGCCGACGCCGATTTGTTTGTCGTGGATACGAAAAAAGCGCGCACCGGGTTGTCGGTGCGCGCTTTGCGGGTTATGGTGCTTTGGCCGATTTATTCGGCATTGGCTTCGGCGTTAGCAGCTTCGGGAGCTTCGGCAGCCTCGGGGTCGAGGATGACGACGCGGTAGTTGTTCTGGTCGAGGAGCTCTTTCATGAAGGCCTTGACGTCGTCGACGGTGATGGCCTTGGCGGTGTCGCTGATTTCAGTGGCGATGAACTTGCCGTTGACAGTCGATGCGGCAATCGCGCCTGACCAGTAGCCGTTGTCTTCGATGTCATTCGAGATGTTCTTGATGACATATTCGCGGGCCGGAGTGAGCTCTTCGGTGCTGACGCTGTCTTCCATGCTGTAGATGATGTCGTGGATGGCAGTGAGCACCTCAGCCTTGGTTTCGGGCTTGAAGGGGAAGGCTGTCTGAAGCACGGTGTTGATTTCGCCGACGCGCGACATGTCGCCCATCATCTGAATCGAGTAGGTGGCGCCCATCTCCTCGCGGATTTTCTTGAGCAGACGGTTAGAGAGAATCTGGCCGGTGATGCCTGTGAGCACTTTGTTCTTGGTGCTGTAGGGCAGCTGGCCGAAGACGCCGACGAAGGCGTAGCTCTGAGGCGTCTGCATTTTTGTTGTGAAGGTGTTGGTCTCGGTGCCCTTGACGGGTTCGAGTCCGGCAACCCATGAAGTGTTGGTCAGAGATGCTGATGCGTCGACGGGAATCGTGGCGATATACTGCTCGACGAGGGGCTTTAATGTGGCGAGGTCGATGTTGCCGGCGAAGACGAAGGTGAAGTCGGTCGGGGCGGCAAGCATCTTTCTGACGATGTCGAGAGTGGCCTCACGCGAAGCCTCGTCGATGACTTTGGTCGAGAGCATCTGGCGTTTGGGTGAGTTGTAGATGGTCTGGAGCAGCTTTTCGCTGAAGATATAGTTGGGTGTGGTCTCCTGGTTCGAGAGAACGCCCTTGAGCATGTTGCGGGTGGCGTTGAACTCGTCTTCAGAGATTGTGAAGGCGGTGAAGTTCATGTAGATGAGCTCCATGAGCTTGGTGAGGTCCTTGACGGTAGTCTTGCCCTCGGCCTCGCGCATATATGTTTCGAAGGTGAAATCGAGCGATACCTGAGTGCCCTGGAGGTATTTCGAGAGGTCAGAGTAGCTGTAGTCGCCGAGACCGTGCTGGCTGATACCCATTGGCAGGAGGACTACCGACGAAGCGAGGCTGTCGTCGATGACCGATGTGCCGCCCTTGGCGTCGGCTGTGAAGGTGATTTCGTCGTTCTTGAATTCGGTGGGTTTGACGATGACTTTGATTCCGTTGCTGAGGGTCCACTCGGTGGCGTCCATCTCGTCGAGGTGTCTCTCGGCTACCACTGAGCCGACGGCGGGAAGCGCGGGGATGAGGGGTTCGCTCTTGACTTCGTCTTTATAAGGCTCGATTTCCTCGGCGTCGACCGATTCGATGGCCTCTTTGACCTGAGATTAGCGCCGGTTGAGGAAATTCTCGTTTTAAGCTAGAATCGACATGAACACTCTGTATTACTCGGTGACGATCGAGGGGAGGAACGAATTAATGGCGTTAACGTCGATCAACGGGGCGATCTGGTTGTAGATCTCATATTCCTTGGCGATGCCGGCGATGGGGTTGTTGTCGATGAAGCTGCGGACATACTGCTGTGCGTAGGTGATAGACTCAGTCTTGTCGCGGTCGTTATACTTGCGCTCGATGTCAGAGAGGAATTCGGCGCGGGCGCGCTCGAGTTCAGAGATGGTGAAGCCGCCGCGGACAGCGCGGAGCACTTCGCGGTAGACCGACTTGACAGCCGGCAGGATGTCGTTGCCCTTGGATGCGCCGTTGATAGTCAGGGCTTCTTTGGTCGGGGCGACGAAGAAATGGCCGAGTTCGACGCCTGCGCCGGCAAAGTCGGCGTCGGGAGCGAGGGCGGCTTCTTCGAGGCGCTTGTTGAGCATCGACACGACGATGTCGCGCATATACTCGACCGAGTAGTAGTACATGCTGTTGCGCATCGCGCGGGGCAGCAGCGGGTCGCACTTAAACATCAGCGCGAACGAAGCGCTGCGGCACTCGGGGTCGGCGCCGATGGCGTAGATTGTGCCGTCGGTATCCTCGACTTCAAAATACTCGCGCTCTTTGGCGTTCTCGGGCATCTTGATCGAGCCGAATATTTCTTTGATTTTCGATTCGATATACTCGGGGTCGATGTCGCCGACGACGATGATGCCCTGCTGGTCGGGGCGATACCATGTCTTATAGTAGTCGACGAGCACCTGAGGCTCGAAGTTGTCGACGACCGACATCAGGCCGATGGGCAGACGCTCGCCGTAGCGGCAGTCGGGATAGATGACCGGCATGAGTTTCTCGATGACGCGCATCTCGCCGGCCATGCTCCGACGCCACTCTTCGTGGATGACGCCGCGCTCCTTGTTGATTTCCTCGGGGTCGAGGGTGAGGGCGCAGGCCCAGTCGTGGAGGATGATGAGGCATGAGTCCTGGACGCTCTTGCGGGCGACGGGCACATTATTTATATTATAGACTGTCTCGTCGACGGAGGTGTAGGCGTTGAGGTTGTGGCCGAAGCGCACGCCGATTGACTCGAGCCAGTCGACCATCGAGTTGCCGGGGAAATGCTCGGTGCCGTTGAAGCACATGCTGTCTCTTATACACATCTGACGCTGCCGACGATATGCAGTGTGTAG
>CALZQD010000083.1 GCA_945828175.1 uncultured Bacteroidales bacterium
GATTCCTCTACGTCTCGTGGGCTCGGAGATGTGTATAAGAGACAGGTTTTATAGAGCGCATGCGGTAAACAGCAGGTCCTGTTTGTAATTTTTCACAAAATTACGCATTTTTTGCCAAACCCCAACCCTCTACACCCGCAAAAACCTAAAAGTTATTAACAATTATCACTTAACTATGCCCGGCTGGGATTAGTACCAGTTGATGCCGTTGGACATGGAGGAGCGTTTGTCGTATTTGAGGTCGCTCAGGAGGGAGGATTTGACGGCGATGTGGAAGTTGTAGCTTTTATAGGGGCCGACGGGGACGAAGCTGGCCGACATTGTGAAGCAGTGCAAGTCGCGCGAGATGTTGCAGTTCATGTAGGCGAGCTTGTGTGTGTCGAAGTTGTATGAGGCCGTGAACGAGAAGTTCCAGTTTTTGGTGGGCCTGATGCTGCCTGAGAAGCTGAGGTTCTGGGTGATGCGGCTGTTGTATTCCATCTTCTTTTTGTTGAAGGTGCCGTAGCCGTAGTTGATCGAGTAGTTGACGCTGAGGTTCCAGGGTACGGTCCACTTCATGTAGCCGTCTTTGCCGAGCTCGACGTCGTTTTCGGTGCCTGCATTGGCGGCTTCGTCCTGTCCCTGCTGATATTCGTCGCCGGGCGGGGGCTGGGTGCGGTCGTCGTTCTTGTTATCCTTGCTGTCGTCTTTTTTGCGTTTGAAGGTGTCGTTGTTGAAGGTGTAGCTGAACGATGTGCCGGTCGAACGCAGACGTCCGAGGCCTTTGCCGGCGCTGAGACGGGTCTTGTTGACTCTGACGGGGTTGCCTGATTCGTTGAGCTGGTAGGTGTAGACGTCCCATGTGGCAGAGAGGTTGAGGTTGAAGCCTTTGGTGAGACGGAGGAGTATCGAGGTGTTTATATCGCTCCATTTGAGGGAGTCGGCGGCGAAGTTGTAGCTCTGCGAGAGGGTGAGGTTTTCGATTAGCGAGATTTTTTTCTCGCCAGTCGAGTCGTTGTCGCTCTTGACTTTCATCTCGAGGTTGTTGGCGAGCGCGAAGCTCATCGAGCCTTCTTTGCCTTCGGAGGGGACGCCGTAGAGGGCGTTGGGGAAGTAGCTGTATTTGCGCTCGAGCATCCGCCCGTTGGCACCTTCATACTGATATTTGCCGTAGTAGCCGAAGAAGGGGCTCGAGTAGTCGGGGGCGCCGTTGAACGAGATGGTCGGGGTCATGACGTGGCGCACCATCTTGATTTTTTTCTTGAGCGGGCCGATGGGGCTGTAGAAGCCGTAGAGTTTGGTGTCGAGCGAGACTGAGGCGCGGAAGTCCCAGACGTTATAGAAGCTGTAGTTGGTGTCGCAGACTTCGATGCCTGCGACGGGGTCCCAGTGGCGGCGCACTTTGCGGGTATACATTCGGTCGCTCAGGTTAATCGACGGGGTGATGTTGATATAGTTGAGCACGTTGAATGTCGCCGAGATGGGGACTTTGTGCTGCATGCCGTTGCGCCAGTCTTTGACGAGGCTCTTTTTGAAGAATTCGTTCTGTTTGGCGGTCAGTGAGTTCTGGAACTGGCCTGAGTATGACATCTTGATTTTCTCATACCAGCGTTCGTCGCCCGAGGCTTTCTTGCGCTTGAAGGGGTAGGTCTGCGACATCGTCAGGGTGAAGTTGGGGAACGATACCGACAGGGTCGAGTCCTGTGTTCGCTGCGAGACGTTGAGAGTCGACGACAGCGACCATTTGGTGCCGGGGAAGCGGTATGTGAGGTTGACGGTCGAACTCTTGGTGTTCTCGGTGAACGAGGGCGAGTAGTAGGAGTTGAGGTCGTTTCGCGAATATCCGCTGGTGGTGAAGTTGACGCTGGCCGAGAGGTTCATGTTGGGATTGGCCTTGGCGTCCTGGGTGTGGCTCCAGAGGACCTGGAAGTTGGTCTGGGTCGCATAGTCGGGCTCGCCTTTCTCGCCGGTGATGGTCTTGAGGTAGCTGATGTTGAAGTTGCCCGAGTATTTATATCGCTTGACGTAGTTCGACTGGGCCTGGAGTCCCCACGAGCCTTTGGTGTAGATTTCGCCGGTGAGGGCCATGTCGATGTTGTCGTTGATGGCGAAGTAGTAGCCGCCGTCGCTGAGATAGAAACCGCGGTTGTAGTCGTCGCCGAATGTGGGCACGATGACGCCCGACGAATAGCTGTCGGTGAAGGGGAAGAAACCCAATGGCACGGCCAGCGGCACGGGAAGGCCGGCGAGCACCATGTAGGCCGGGCCGACGACGATATTCTTGCCTGGGCGGACCTTGGCCTTGGTGAGCTGCATGTAGAAGTGGGGGCACTCGTGGTTGTCGCAGGTGGTGTAGCGGCCGTTCTGTATATAGTAGTCGTCGCCGGCGTCTTTCTTGGTGACGCCGCCGGTGAGGTAGCCTTCGCCCTGCTGGGTGATGATGTCGGTGAGGAATCCCTTGCGGGTCTTGAAGTTATATCTCATCGTCGATGCCTCGTAGTCGGTGCCGCTCTCGTTGAAGACGGGCGAGCCGATGACTTCGCCGAGCGAGTCCTCGCGGCCGACGGCATAGACCGAGTTGTCGGTCAGGTCCATCTTTATCTGTGCTGCCTGAAGCGATATGTCGCCGTATTTGACCTCGCCTTCGCCATACATGAAGGCTGTGTCGCGCCGGATGATGACCATCGAGTCTTTCGACGAGAAATCGACGGCAGTCTCGAGGTCGGCCTTTGTGCGGACGATGCGTGAGCGCCTGACGGCGGTGTCACGTCGCAGGCTGTCGCTTCTGAGCGCCAGCGGGCGGGCACTGTCGACGGCGAGGCTGTCTGTCAGACTGTTGTCTTTCACTGCCATGATGCTGTCGGGATGTGTCAGGTCGTCACCGACATTGTCGGCCTTGGCTGTGGCCGCGGCAATGACAGAGGGCAGGATAATCAGAATGGCTATATATAGTAGAGACTTTCTCAATTACTGTGTGACGAACGGTGAAATATCGTTTAATCGTGCAAAGGTATTAAAATAATTCCTGATTTCAGAGCTGAAATCAGGAATTAACGTGAATTTAATAGGACTTTGTGTGGCGGAAATCGCCGATTATTCTTTGTAGCCGCTGATTTCGAGTACGCGGAGCGAGAGTTCGTCGCTGTATCCTAAATCTTTAAGGACTTGCGGCAGTCTGTCGAAGTCGTTGTTGAACCGTGCGGCGATTTCGTCGAAACGGTCGGGATGATAGGTAGCTGCGCGTCCGGCCGATTCGAGGCGCGACAGAGCGCCATGGACGGGCAGGTAGGGGTTGGTGTTCTTGATGTATGACACTGCTTTTGCGGCGCGGCGCATGCGGGTTTTCATGCCGTCGGCGACGGTGAAGTCGTCGCGACCGAAATCAATCGTCACCTCGGCGCCTTCAGATGGGTCGACTGAGCCGAGGCTGACGGTGACAGTCAGCTCGTTGCCGTCGAAGACAGGCTTTAGCGCTCCGTCGCGGCCGAAGGCCGACAGAGCCGGACGCACGCCATTGATTCTGACAGACATGTCGCGCCGGTCGGGCATATTTTCGTAACGACCCTGTCTCGGCAGAATTCTTACAGTGATTCTGCCTCCCTCCTGACACATCACCACAGGGGTGAACGCATATTCTTTGGCATAGTTCTTGTCGTTGCCGTTGTCTTCGTAGACGGCGGTCGAGTCATTGCCGCCCGGGAAGACATTGATTTCATACGGATAATCGTTGGCTGACAGGTTTTTAATGTTGCGTGTCATCGGTATCACCGAACCGCTTTTTACATAGAGCGGGAATTCGTCGATGGCGAAGTCGCGGCTAACCGTCCGGCCTCCCTCGAGCGTCGTGCCTGTCGACAGCTCATACCAGCTGTCACCGCCGGGCAGCCATATATTTTCCTTGGAGTAAACACCTGTCATCGGCGACGTTATCGGCATCATCAGCATGCGGTCGCCGAACATATATTCGTTCTTCATCGCGTAGGCCTCCGGCGCCTCGGGATAGTCGTAGTACATAGGGCGGCACATGGCGACGCCGTCGTCGTAGGTCTGGCGGGCGAGGGTGTATATATAGGGTGCGAGGGCGTAGCGGAAGCGAATCAGGTCTCGGATGATGTCGAAATGCTCTTTGTCGTAGTTCCACGGCTCTTTGTTGAGCGAGGCATCCTTGGCCGAGTGGGTTCTCAGAATCGGACTCATCGCGCCGAACTGCATCCATCTGACAAACATCTCGGGTGTCAGCCTGTCGAGAGTGACGTGACCGCCGATGTCGTGGCTCCAGTAGCCCTGAAGTGTGTTGGCCGCGGTCGAGGTGAAATATGGCTGGAAGGCGAGAGAGTTCCAGGAGACGCAGTGGTCGCCCGAGAAGCCGAGCTGATAACGGTGGGCGCCCGGACCGCCCCAGCGGGTGAACGTCAGCGGTCGCGTGTCGCGGTTGCGTTCCATGTCGGTGAAAAAGACATGGGCCAGCCACCAGACGTTGTTGAGCTTCGGCATGGTCTTGTCGTTAGGGTAGGTGTTGAAATCGAGCCACCAGAAATCGGCGCCGTCTTTCTCGATAGGTCGCAGAATCTTGTCCATCAGCGAGAGCATATAGGGCTTTGACGAGACGGCAAAGGGTATGGTGTCGCCCGATGTGACGCCCATGGCCTCGGCCATTTCAGAATAATGATCCTCGAATGGCCCGACACCGCCGCCGAAGTGGAGATTGAGCGGCACATGCAGTCCGCGTGCTTTCATTTCGCCGATAAATGTGGCCGGTTCGGGGAAAAGCTCGCGGTTCCAGCTGAAACCCGTCCAGCCGCCGCGACCCGGGTCGATATAGTGCCAGTCCATGTCCATGACCATTACGTCGACGGGAATGTCGTAATGCTCGAATGCGTCGGCGAGGGCACGGAACTCGTTGTCGGTGTAGCTCCAGTAGCGCGACCACCAGTAGCCGAAAGCATAGCGCGGGGGCAGCGGCACTTTGCCGGCAAACAGCGTGTAGTCTTTCAGTGCCCGGCGGTAGTCGTGACCGTAAGCCATGAAATATAGGTCCTGCGCGCCTTTGGCGCTTCCGCGTTCTTCCGCCCAGGCTATGTCGGAGTTGTCGAATATCAAACCTTCGGAGTCGTCGATGACGTTCCAGCCGTCAAAAGCCACGACGCCGTCTTCAATAGGCATAGGCTCGCCGTCCTTAAACTCGCCGTCGCGCACATCGAGGCCGTTGTATGTGCCTTTGAGATTGCGTGATTGCTTGTTCCCGGGATGCCAGACGAAGTCGAAGCCTTTGATACGCGATTTTATCTCGAGGTTGTCGGGCGAGAACGCGCCGCGGTTCTTGCGGTAGGTCAGCGCCATGTAGGCTGTCTCGATGACGACTTTGTCTCTGCCGTCTTTGATTTTATAGTCTACGGCGGAATAGTCGCGGTTGACGGCGATGAGCGAGCGGTTGTCGACGAAGCGGCCGTCAGGAGCGTATTCCAGACGTATGGCGCTCTCAGAGATAAGGTCGAAGCGCACGGTCGAGTCCTTATATATGACTTCGGCCTGCGACGTAAGGGCCGCAAGGCAGAGTAGGGCTGTGACAAGATGTTTATGCATTTTTGTTTTACCGGTGTCAAAAAAATTTCCCCAAATTTACGAAAAATCCGGGGAAAAGTTATGTTTATATCCGATAAATCGGCAGATTGGAGTATCAGCTGTTTTCGGGACGGAGACGGCGGACGGTCTCGGCTGTGCGCCAAAGCTCGCTCTCGCGGAGATCCTTGAGCTCGGCCTCGAGCTTGGTGCGGTAGTCGGGCTTAGAGTTCGAGTCAATCGAAATCTGGGCTTCGATGCCGTCTTTTACGCTCTTGTAGAGGCGTTCCATGACGGGCTTGATGGCGTCATGGAAAGGAGTCATCCAGTCGAGGGCGCCGCGCTGGGCTGTTGTCGAGCAGTTGGCATACATCCAGTCCATGCCTTTGGCTGCGAAGAGGGGCATGAGCGACTGGGTCAGCTCCTCGACGGTTTCGTTGAAAGCCTCAGAAGGCGTGTGGCCGTTCTCGCGAAGTACTTCATACTGAGCGGCGAAGAGACCCTGGATTGCACCCATTAGGGCGCCGCGCTCGCCTGTGAGGTCGCTTGTGGCCTCGCGCTTGAATGTGGTCTCGAAGAGGTAGCCCGAGCCGATGCCGATGCCGAGAGCGAGGGTGCGCTCGAGTGCGCGGCCGGTATAGTCCTGCTCGACGGCAAACGAGGCGTTGATGCCGCGGCCTTCGAGGAAGAGAGAGCGGACGGTAGTGCCCGAGCCTTTGGGTGCGACCATGATGAGGTCGACGTCGGCGGGAGGCACGACACCGGTGCGGTCGTTCCAGGTGATTGCGAAGCCGTGAGAGAAGTAAAGGGCGTCGCCGGGTTTGAGCTGCGATTTGATTGTGGGCCAGACGCTGAGCACAGCGGCGTCAGAGAGCAGGCACATCACGATAGTGCCGCGGCGGCAGGCCTCCTCGATGCCGAAGAGAGTCTCGCCGGGAACCCATCCGTCGGCGATAGCCTTGTCGAAAGTTTTGCCGGGACGCTGACCGACGATGACGTTAAAGCCGTTGTCTCTGAGGTTGAGGCTTTGGCCGGGGCCCTGCACTCCATAGCCGATGACGGCGATGGTTTCGTTTTTGAGCACTTCGCGGGCGTGGTCGAGTGTAAATTCTTCGCGGGTGACGACTGTCTCCTCGACTCCGCCGAAATTCATTTTTGCCATAAGATTATGTTTTAGGGAAAATTATTGTTGATTCGGGTTTATGCGGTCGCGCCAGAAGATTCGGAATCCGACAGCTCGCAGACCATTGTGGGTTATCTCACATTCTGAAACATTGCCGTTGTCTGAGATGGCTACGCTGACCGTCTCGCCGAAATGGCACTCGCGGTGGAAGCATATGTCGAGACGCTCGACCTCATGGCTGTCGTAATAATCGAGCGGCCAGCGGTTGAGCAGCAGCGCCAGATAGCGCACCGAGTTGACATGACGGTTGAAGTCGATGTCGCAGTATTTGAATGTGTATTCCTCTGTCTCGGGATTGGCGAGGGTCTTGAGCCTCGCGGCCTTTGTCAGAGGTATGTGTCTGGGCGACACGGGGAAAAGTTCTTTCTCGAGCAGATCGAGGTCGGCGACCGTGCGATGCTCGATGTCGATGGCCGTCCACATAGTGTAGACATAGCAGATGATATGGCCGTCACCGTCGAGGACGGTGAAGCAGCGGTCGCTGAAA
>CALZQD010000084.1 GCA_945828175.1 uncultured Bacteroidales bacterium
GTGCTAAGAGATCTACACTCTGCATTTCTTCGGCAGGGTGATTTTTGTATAAGAGAAAGCTTTATTTATATCGTTTTTTTTTTGTGGGAGGTGGTGGGGCGGGTGAGGAGGTAGAGGGTCAAGGAGGCGGTTTGGGCGGGGGTGAGGGTGTTTGGGGTGAGGGCGATGGTTCTTGTTTCGGCGGGGAGGGTTGTGAGGTCGGCGGGGCCGAGGATAAGGAGGTTGTCGGCTTTGGTGAGGTCGAGGAGGTGCGGGATGTCGGAGGTTAGGCCGCCGCAGGCGATAATGGCTTCGACGGGACCGCGGTCGGCTGTGGCTTTGGCTATGGCGGCTTCGAGGCTGTAGGTCAGGGGAATGAAGCGAGCGCCGGTCGACTGGGCGAGGCGGGTGCCGAAGGCGGTGTCGGCGTCGATAAAGGTGATGGTGGCGCCGGTAGCGCTGAGGGTCGACATGATGGCCGGGGCGGTTTCATGTCGTACGCTGTCGACAAGGATATGGCGGCAGGCAAGGCGCAGGGTCACTGACGGCGCCGTGCGGGCGGCGCGGCTCACGGTAGGACGAACACCGGCCCGGCGATGCTCGTCCATTAAGTTTAAGAGATAATTGTCGGCGATCAGTTGTGGCTGCGGTGGTAGATGATGCTGTTGGGGCCTGATGGGCTGACTTTGAGGGTCACTTTGGCCGACTCGATGAGGGGGATGTTATGGAAGACGTGACCTATCGGGGCGTTGAAGGCGACGGGATATTTGTAGCCGGCGACCATATCGCGGATCATCTCTTCCATGGTCTCGTAGCTTTCGTCGGGCTTGTAGTCGGTGAACTGGCCGATGATGAGTCCGCTGAGTTTCGCGAGTACGCCGCTGAGCTGCAGCTGATAGAGTATGCGCTCTATTTTATATATTGGCTCGGCGACGTCTTCGATGAAGAGTATGGTGCCGGGCTTTATCATGTCGTAGGGTGTGTTGATGAGTTCTGCGAGGACGGCAAGGTTGCCGCCGACGAGCGTGCCTGTTTCGATGCCGCAGCGGTCGAATTCGTGCGAGGGGAAGGTGTAGACGGGTCGCTCGCCGCGGAGAACGGCGAAGAGCGCGGCGTTGTCGGGGTCGCTATCGCCGAGGCGTATGTGTTCGGCCATCGAGGCGTGGACGCTGGCGATACCTTTTGAGTGCATCATGGCATGGAGGGCCGAGATGTCAGAGAAGCCGACGACCCATTTGGGATCGCTGCGCAGGTCGAGGCGGGCGAGTCGGTCCATGATGTGGACGACACCGTAGCCGCCGCGCGAGCAGATGATGGCGCGGACCTCCGGGTCGGCGAAGGCTTTTTCAAGGTCGTCGAAACGCTCGTCGGCCGTGCCGCTGTAGTGGCCGCTCTTGCCGAGGGCGTGGGGCATGATGATGGCCTCCCAGCCCTGTTTGCCGAGAGCCTCGACAGCCTCCTCGACATAGACGGCCTTGACGGCGCCGGCGGGAGAACAGAATGCTATCTTATCGCCCTTCTGAAGAGGGCGGGGGAACAGTAGGGTTTTGTTTTCTTTCATGACTGGATGTATTTAGAATAGAAATGCCACATCGCAACGGCGGCTGAGACAGAGACATTGAGCGAATGTTTGGTGCCCGACTGGGGAATCTCGATGCAGACATCGCAGGCGTCGACGACGCGCTGGTCGACACCGTCGACTTCGTTGCCGACGACGATGGCATAGCGGCGCGAGGCGAAATCGACAGGGAAATCCTGAAGGGCGACGCTCTCCTTGACCTGCTCGAGGCAGGCGACGGTGTAGCCGGCGGCTTTGAGGTCGGCTACGGCGGCGAGGGTATCGTCGTAGTGGCGCCAGTCGACCGAGTCTTCGGCGCCGAGAGCCGTCTTATGGATCTCGGGCGACGGCGGCGTGGCCGAGATGCCGCAGAGCAGCAGGGCCTCGAGGGCGAAACCGTCGCAGGTGCGGAAGAGCGAGCCGATGTTGTTGAGCGAGCGCACGTTGTCGGCCACCAGTACGAGCGGCATCTTGGGCGCGCTCTTGAAGCCGTCGACGCTCAGTCGGTTCATGTCCCAGATTGTCTTTTTTTCCATTATTTCTGTAACAGGCGGTTAAACAAGTCGATATATTCAGAGGCGACCGCATCGTCAGAGAAGCGTTCGGCGACAGTGGCGCTGCGGCGGTCGCGGTCTTCGTCGGCGCAGCCGAGGGCGAACTCGATGCCCGAGGCAAAGTCGACCGGGTCGCCGTAGCGGGCGATGTAGCCCGTGTCGAGGTGGTCGACGATGTCGGCCTGGCCACCACGGCCGAAGGTCACGGGGACACAGCCGGCGGCCATGCCCTCGATGAGAGTGCCCGGCAGGGTCTCGTACTGCGAGGTCGAGATGACCGCGTCGGCGTGGGCATAGAGCGAGGCGAGGCGACGGCGGTCGGAGATGGTGCCGAGGCTGATGTGAGGCAGACGTAGGCCGTCGAGAGCCGCCGGGTCGCGCATGGCACCGTAGAAGACGGCCACGGCGTCGCAGCCCTTGTCGGCAAGAATGTTGAGGGCCTCGACCGCCACAGGCAGACCTTTTATAGGGTCATCGAGGCGGGCGGCGCCCATGACGATGAGCCGCTTGCCCTCGGGCAGCCCGAGTTCGGCGCGCGAGAGCGAGGGTGTCAGCGGAAATTCGGCGACCGGGAAGGCGTTGGGGATGACGCAGACATCCTCGTCGCGCAGCAGGGCGCTGTCTTTGGCGCGCGAGGCCAGCCAGTGGCTGACGGCGACGAAATGAAGAGACACGCGGTCGTAGAGCCGCTCTTTGCGCCGGAAGGTCGAGCGCGACATATCGCGGGCGTCCTTGCCGTCTTTGATGAGCGGACAGTTGCCGCAGTCGCGCAGGAAACCCTCGCAGTCGCCGGCATGATGGCAGACACCAGTCATACACCACATATCGTGCATCGTCCAAACGACGGGTTTGCCCATGGCGGCTATGCGGCGGATGCCGCGGAGCGAGAGCATGCCCTGGTTGACCCAGTTGAGGGCGACGACGTCGGCATCTTTAATCCACGGATGGCGATGGAGCGGCAGACCGGCCGAGGCGATTGAAATCTTGAACAGATTCCTGCGACTGAAGACGTTGCCGGCCACGATGCGCAGATGCTCGGCGATGAAAGCCGCCTTGCGCGTCAGGGCGTTGCCGGCGAGGGCCACGCGGCTGTCGGCCGTTGCCCGGCGGACGACAAGCATGCGGGCGTCGACGCCCGCGCGGCAGAGGGCCTCCATCAGGCGGTAGGTGACGACCGACGCGCCTCCGAGAGTGTCGCTGTGGTTGACGAGGGTTACTTTCATCTTGCGCGGCGGTGTTTGAGTTGTGAGAGCATCTGCATGGGGTGGATGCCTTCGCGGCGGATGACGTAGAAGACGAAGGCCGCGAGGATGACGAAGCGCAGGGCGAAGGCCACGGGACGGCTGTCGGGCATGCAGTACATGCCGATGACATAGCAGACGGCGGCGACGGCAAAGTAGCCGAGGATGCGCCCTGTAGGATAGTCGATGGGATGATAGTGGCGGCCGACGAAATAGCTCGTCACCATCATGGTGAAGTAGCTCGCCAGGGCGGCGATGGCGCAGCCCATATAGCCGATGTGGGGCACAAGCAGAGCGTTGAGCGCCAGAGTGACGGCCAGGCCGAGCAGTGAGAACCACATGCCCCAGATGGTGCGGTCGGTGAGCTTATACCAGAGCGAGAGATTGAAGAAGATGCCGAAGAAGAGTTCGGCGAGCATTATTATCGGCACGACCTTGAGGCCGCTGAAATATTTCGGGGAGATGAAATACTTGAGAATGTCGAGATAGAACATCACGCCGAGGAAGAGCGCCAGGGCGAAGACGATGAAATATTTCATGGCGTCGCTGTAGGCGCGGTAGCTCGACTCGCCGCGTTCCTTGGCCTGCGAGAAGATGAAGGGCTCATAGGCGAAGCGGAATGCCTGGATGAACATCACCATGACGATGCCGATCTTGTAGTTGGCGCCGTAGATGCCGAGACCTTCCATGGCTTCGGCGGGGTCGGAGACGAGGCTCGGATAGATGATCTTGTCGATGGTCTGGTTCATGATGCCGGCTACGCCGAGCACGAGCAGCGGAGCCGAGTAGACGAGCATCTCGCGGAGCAGACGGCCGTTGAAGCGGTAACGCACGCAGGTAAGCTCGGGGAGCATCATCAGCAGGTTGACGACCGAGGCGATGAGGTTTGAGAGGAAGATATAGCCGATGCCGAAGCCCGGGTCGTAGAACCACGAGACTGTCGCCGGGGCGACCTTCATCAGCCAGGGACAGGCGAGGATGAAGAAGAGGTTGAGGCCGATGTTGAGGCCGATGTTGACGAGGCGGATGAGGGCGAAACGCATCGGGCGCTTCTTATAGCGCAGATAGCTGAAGGGGATGGCGAGGAAGGCGTCGCCGGCGACGCAGACGGCCATGATCATCACGAACGAAGGTCTGTCTCCGCACTCCATGAAGACCGACACGGGCCTCAGGAAAGCTGCCACGGCGATGACGAAGAGCGTCGAGGTGACGGCCAGCGAGATGAGCGAGGTCGAGTAGACCTCGTCGGGGTCTTTCCAGCGCTCGTGGTTCGAGAAGCGGAAGAAGCCCGTCTCCATGCCGTAGGTGAGAATAATCATCGCCAGGGCGACGACAGAGTAGACGAAGGTGACGACGCCATACTCGGCCACCGGGAAGACGATGGTGTAGAGCGGCACCAGACACCAGTTGAGAAATCGGCCTATGATAGAGCTGACGCCATAGACGGCCGTGTCTTTGGCGAGAGATTTTATTCCTGCCATTGCTGTCAGATGTTGTCGATGTCAAAAAGTCCGCCGTCGCGGCGAGTGCGTCCGCCGAGGTGCTCGTAGGCGAGGTCGGTGACTTCGCGTCCGCGTGGTGTGCGTTTGATGAAGCCCTCTTTGATGAGGTAGGGCTCGTAGACCTCCTCGACCGTGCCGGGGTCTTCGCCGATGGCCGTCGCGATAGTCGACAGGCCGACGGGGCCGCCCTTGAACTTGTCGATGATGGTCGTCAGAATCTTGTTGTCGATTTCGTCGAGGCCGTAGTGGTCGATATTGAGAGCCTCGAGGGCGTAGCGGGTGATTTCGAGGTCGATGACACCCGAGCCCTTGACCTGGGCGAAGTCTCTGACGCGTCGGAGCAGGGCGTTGGCGATACGGGGCGTGCCGCGGCTGCGCATGGCAATCTCGCCGGCGGCCTGCGAGGTGCAGGTGATGTTGAGCAGTTTGGCCGAGCGCATGATGATGTTCGAGAGGACCTCGTGGTCGTAGTACTGGAGGTGGCTCTTGATGCCGAAACGCGCGCGCAGGGGCGATGTCAGCAGGCCGCTGCGGGTCGTCGCACCGACGAGGGTGAAGGGGCTGAGGGTCAGCTGGACGCTGCGTGCGCCCGGGCCCTTGTCAATCATTATGTCGATGCGGTAGTCTTCCATCGCCGAGTAGAGATATTCCTCGACGACGGGGCTGAGACGGTGGATTTCGTCGATGAAGAGCACGTCGTTCTCCTCGAGCGATGTGAGTATGCCGGCAAGGTCGCCGGGCTTGTCGAGCACCGGGCCCGATGTAATCTTCATGCCGACGCCGAGCTCGTTGGCGATGATGCCTGCGAGAGTCGTCTTGCCGAGGCCGGGAGGGCCGAAGAGGAGAATATGGTCGAGAGCCTCGCCGCGCATCTTTGCCGCACCGACAAAAACCTTGAGGTTTTCGACGATCTGATCCTGGCCGCTGAACGATTCAAAGCGGCCGGGGCGCAGGGCTTTCTCAATCTCCTGCTCGGTGCTGCGGGCGGCGTTGGCGCGTATGTCAAAGGGTTCGCTCATATTTAACGAATATCTATTTTATCGAGTATCTTTTTGTAAATCACTTCGGGTTTGATGGCAGTCATGCAGAGGTAGTCGCCGCGGACGCAGGGCTTGTCGCCGAAGACAGAGCAGGGGCGGCAGGTCATAGGCAGCTGTATCATGTCGCTGTCGCTCTGTCGCCAGCCGCTGAAGCCGCAGTAGGAGTGGGTCGCGCCCCAGACGCTTATCGTCGGGGTGGCGGCGATAGAAGCGAGGTGCATGTTGGCCGAGTCCATCGACACCATGACGTCGAGGTGGTTGATGAGGGCCAGCTCGGCCTTGAAACCGTATTTTTTGCCGGCGAGGCTTCTGACGCGGGGGTACTTGGCCTCCCAGGCGTCGAGGGTGACCTTCTCGTCGCCACCGCCGCCGAAGAGGAATATCTCGGTGTCGGGATTCTTCTGGGAGAGCGAGGCCACGACGAGCTCCATCTTCTCGGGCGGATAGATTTTGCCGCGGTGGGCGGCGAAGGGGGCGATGCCGACCCATTTTACGCCCTGGCTCTTCGGCGCCGAGATGTTGTCGAAGAGGGCGGGGTCGGCCTTGGCGGGACCGTCGTAAAGGCCGTTGAAGCGCTCGCTGACGGGGAGACCGGCTTTGTGGAAGACGGCGCGGTAGCGGGCGCGCGACGAATCGAGCGGCAGCATGATCTTGTTGCGCTGACGGGTGAGGGCGCGCTTGTGGGCGCGGCCCTTGTTGATGGTGACGACCCTGACGCCGCGGAGGCGGCAGAAGAATGACATGATCTTGGTGCGTAGGACGTTGTGGAGGTCGAGCATGCAGTCGGGCTTATACCGGGCGATAAGCTCGTTTGTGAGACGGCGGAGGCCCGAGGGTCCCTTGTAGTCGTTCTTGACGTCGGCGCCGACGACGGTGAGGTTGGCCGGGGCGTTGACGAAGAAGCCTGTCATCGCCGGGCGCGTCACCATGATGAAATTCACGTCGGGGTAGCAGCGGCAGGCGCTGTAGAGCACGGGCACGGTCATGGCGACGTCGCCCAAGGCCGAGAAACGCACCACGAGAACGCTGACGAGACCGCGGTCGTTGCCGCTACTTTGGCTGTTTCGAGCCATAGAGTACGGGGTTGGTGTCCTCGTCGTTATACATCTTCATCTGACGGTAGACCTTCATATACTTGCGGCCTGCGGCGATGTCGTCGAGGAGGGTGTCGATGGCCGATGTGAGGTCGGCGCGCTGTTCGCGCAGCACGTCGAGCTTGGCCTGACAGCGGGCCTTGTGGGCCTGTCTCTTATACACATCTGACGCTGCCGACGATATGCAGTGTGTA
>CALZQD010000085.1 GCA_945828175.1 uncultured Bacteroidales bacterium
GTTGCATCACAGTGCTTTAGCTGCGAGGGTTGAAACCCTCGCTCCATACGACCTCTATACGGCGGCGAGGAGGAGAGCGAGGCCGCACTTTAATAGCTTAGGCTAATAGGCTTTGATTGGCCTCGCTGAAGCTCGGAGTAGGGACAAAAATCTTCTGTCCTTCTGCCCTTATGCCTTCTGTTCTTGATTGTGCATTGTGCATTGTGCATTGTGCATTGTGCATTGTGCATTGCTGCGGGGGCGGAAAAGGTCGAGGCTGCGCCGAATGGTGGTTGGCGCAGCCTCGGGAGTTGAGGTATTTTGGTGGAATGTTGTGTCAGACGAGCGACATGCCGCGGTTGATGGCCTCTTCGTTGAGGGGGATGAGGTTGTGATGGCGCTCGGGGAGGGTCTTTTTGAGGCCTTTGATGACGGCTTCGACCGAGACGATGGGGCGCTTCTTGAGGAGGGCGCCGAGGAGTATCATGTTATAGGTCTTGGCGTTGTTCATCTCGATGGCGGCTGTCATGGCGTCGATGGCGACGATGGTGATGTCGGTGCGCTCGGGCTGACGGTGGATGCTCGAGGGGTCGTAGATGAGTGTGCCGCCGGGTTTTACTTTGTTCTCGAATTTGTCGAGGCTCTGCTGGTTGAGGAGCACGGCTGTGTCGTAGCTGTCGAGCACGGGTGAGCTGATGGGGCTGTCACTGACGATGACGGTGACGTTGGCTGTGCCGCCGCGCTGTTCGGGACCGTAGCTGGGCATCCATGTCACTTCGAGTCCGCTCATGAGTCCGGCGTAGGCGAGGATTTTGCCCATCGAGAGTACGCCTTGGCCGCCGAATCCGGCTATAAGTATTTCTTCTTTCATGACTAATCGATATTTTTAAGGTCGCCCAGGGGGTATTTTTCAAACATATGTTCGGCCATCCACAGGTTTGACTGTGCGGGAGTCAGTTTCCAGCCTGAGTTGCAGGTCGAGACGATTTCGACGACTGAGGTGCCTTTCTTAGCCACTGCGTTGGCAAAGGCTTTCTTGAGGGCGCTCTTTGCTTTTCTGACGGCGGCGGGGGTGTGGACTGCCTGGCGGGTGACGTAGCATGTGCCATCGAGTGTGGCGAGGATGTCAGACATCTTTATCGGGTAGCCGTTGAGGGCGGCGGTGCGGCCGTAGGGTGTGGTGGCTGTTTTCTGTCCGAGGAGGGTCGTCGGGGCCATTTGGCCGCCTGTCATGCCGTAGATGGCGTTGTTGATGAAGATGATGACGATGTTCTCGCCGCGGTTGGCGGCGTGGATTGTCTCGGCTGTGCCTATTGCGGCGAGGTCGCCGTCGCCCTGATACGTGAAGACGACGTTACCCGGATTGAGGCGGCTCATCGCTGTGGCGACGGCAGGTGCGCGTCCGTGGGCGGCTTCGACCCAGTCGACGTCGATGTAGTTGTAGGCGAAGACGGCGCATCCGACAGGCGCGACGCCGACGGCACGTTCGGCAAGGTCCATTTCGTCGAGCACCTCGGCTATGAGGCGGTGGACGACGCCGTGACTGCAGCCGGGACAGTAGTGGGTTATGTTGTCGGTCAGAAGCCGGGGGCGTTCATAGACGACTGTGCCGGCTTTTATGATATCTTCTTTTTTCATTTTTCCCTGAAGTTTTGGTTAAACGCTTCGATGACTTCTGTGGGATTGGGGACGATGCCGCCCATGCGGCCGAAGTGGCGCACGGGTACGCGGCCTTCGACGGCGAGACGGACGTCTTCGATCATCTGTCCGGCGTTGAGTTCGACGACGAGGATGCCTTTGACCTGATGCGAGAGCTCGGCGATGCGTTCGGTCGGGAAGGGCCAGAGGGTGATGGGACGCAACAGGCCGATCTTGATGCCGGCCTCGCGGGCTTCTTCGATGGCTTTGAGGCAGATGCGGGCTACCGAGCCGAAGGCGACGATGAGGTATTCGGCGTCGTCGGTGTGCGATTCTTTATAGCGTACTTCGTTGCGGGTGATGAGGTCGTATGTCTCCTGGAAGCGGATGTTGTTTTCTTCCATTTTGTGTGACTCGAGCTCGAGCGAGGTGACGACGTTGCGGTGCCCGCGTCCGTGGCGGCCTGTGGTGGCCCAGGGACACTGGAGGGCAATCTCTTCGTCGGTGCGGCGCGGACGGAAGGGGGGCAGGACGACTTTCTCCATCATCTGCCCGACGATGCCGTCGGCGAGTATCATCGCGGGGTTGCGGTATTTGAATGCGAGGTCAAAGCCGAGGCCGACGAAATCGGCCATTTCCTGAACTGTCGCGGGGGCGAGGACGATGAGGTGGTAGTCGCCGTGGCCGCCGCCTTTAGTGGCCTGGAAATAGTCGGCCTGCGAGGGCTGAATCGTGCCGAGGCCGGGGCCGCCGCGCATTACGTTGATTATCAGTGCGGGCAGCTCTGATGCCGCGATATATGATATGCCTTCCTGCTTAAGGCTGACGCCGGGGCTCGACGACGATGTCATGACAGCTTTGCCCGAAGCGGCGCCGCCGTAGACCATGTTGATGGCTGCGACCTCGCTTTCGGCCTGAAGCACGACCATGCCGGTCGTTTCCCACGGCATCTCGGCCTCGAGGGTCTCGAGAATCTCAGACTGGGGAGTGATGGGATAGCCGAAGTATGCGTCGACGCCGTAGCGGATGGCGGCGTGGGCGATGGCTTCGTTGCCCTTCATCAATCTTACTTCTTCTTCCATTATGGTTGCGATTATAGAATTTGTTTTAATTGTTGTCGCAGACGAGGCGGTATACTGTGAAACATCCGTCGGGGCAGACAGCGGCGCACGAGGCGCAGCCGATGCAGGCGTCGGGGTTCTTGTCATAGGCATAGTGATAGCCGCGGTCGTTGACTTCTTTGGGCTGGAGTTCGAGCACGTCGGCCGGACATGCGACGACGCAGAGGTCGCATCCTTTGCAGCGGTTGATGTCTATGACGACGGCTCCTTTGATTTTTGCCATAGTAGGTTTCTCTGTTTATTTCGTTTTCCGATAAAGCAAAATTAATGAAAAAATGCAAAGATATGAAACTTTAACAATATGTTAACCTTTGGCACACGCGCGCCCACAATGTGCAGTCAGCGGGTCAGCGGCCGACCGACTGCATTTCGACGAGATGCTTGTAGTAGCCGTCGCGGGCGATGAGCTCGTCGTGTGTGCCGCTCTCGACGATGCGGCCTTCGTTCATGACGCAGATCATCGTGGCGTTGCGTATCGTCGACAGACGGTGGGCGATGACGATGGTCGTGCGGTCTTTCATCAGTCGGTCGAGAGCCTGCTGGACAAGGTGTTCGCTCTCGCTGTCGAGGGCCGACGTGGCTTCGTCGAGGATGAGGATGGGCGGGTTCTTGAGTATCGCGCGGGCTATCGACAGGCGCTGGCGCTGGCCGCCCGAGAGGCGGCATCCGCGGTCGCCGATCATCGTGTCGTAGCCGTTCTCAGAGGCGACGATAAACTCGTGGGCGTTGGCGATTTTGGCTGCGGCGATGACGTCTTCGGTCGTGGCGTTGTCGACGCCGAAGGTGATGTTGTTGTAGAAGGTGTCGTTGAAGAGGATGGCCTCCTGGTTGACGTTGCCCATGAGCCGGCGCAGGTCGTGGACGCGGAAGCGGCGTATGTCTTCGCCGTCGATTTCGACGCTGCCCTTGTCGGTGTCGTAGAATCGCGGCAGCAGGTCGGCGAGGGTCGACTTGCCCGACCCCGACTGGCCGACGAGCGCCACGGTCGAGCCGGCGGGTATCGTCAGGCTGACGTCGTGGATGACCTCGTTGGTGCCATAGCTGAACGAGACGTTACGGTATTCGATGGCTTTCTTGAGCTTGGGCGCGGGCAGCGGCTCGGCGGGGTCCTTGATGGGATTGTCGGTCGAGAGTATCTTGTCGATGCGCTCCATCGAGGCGAGGCCCTTCTGAATCGAGTAGGCGGCCTTCGAGAGGTCTTTGGCCGGGTTGAGGATGTTGTAGAAGGTTATCATATAATAGATGAACGACGCGGCGCTCATCTCGGTGTGGCCCGACAGGATAAGGCTGCCGCCGAACCACAGCACCAGCGATACGGCTATCGTTCCGAGGAACTCGCTCATCGGGTGGGCGAGGGCCTGTCGGCGGGCGACGCTGTTCGACAGACGGCGGAAGACCTCGTTCTCGCGGTGGAAACGGGTGATTACCTTGGCTTCGGCGTTGAAGGCCTTGATGATTCTGAGTCCGCCGAGGGTTTCCTCGATGTTAGACATCAGCACGCCCCACTGGTTCTGCCCGGCGAGCGACTTCTGCTTGAGGCGCTTGCCGACACGGCCCATGACGTATCCGGCCACGGGCAGCAGGATGAAGACGAATATCGTCAGCTGCCATGAGATGACGAGCATCATCGAGATGCAGGCGATGATCATCACGGGATTCTTGAACATCATGTCGAGCGAGGCCATCACCGACGACTCGATTTCGGCGACGTCGCCGCTCATGCGCGCCATCACGTCGCCTTTGCGCTCAGCGGTGAAGAACGAGATCGGCAGCGCCGTAATCTTGTCGTAGACATAGTTGCGCAGGTCGCGCACGATGCCCGAGCGCAGCGGCACCATGAAATATGAGCTGAGATATGATGTGCCTGTCTTCAGACCTGTCATCACAATCAGCAGGAGAGCGAGAATCGCGAGGGTCCACTCGGGTCCGACCGAGGCGATAGACTCCTGGGTATAATAATAGAAGTTGTTGACGACGACGTCTTTGATATTCGCCGAGCCGGGCGCCATATATACATATGTGGCCTCCTTGACCTTGAAGAGCATCTCGAGAATCGGGATGACGAGGGCGAAGGAGAAGAGTGTCAGCAGCGCCGAGAGGATATTGAAGATGATGTTGAGCGCGAGGTACTTCTTATAGGGAGGTACGAATCGTCTCAGGACTTTGAAAAAATCGTTCATCTGCGGTGTTGGTTTCTGTGATACTGATTACTGTGCGGGTTCGTTGACCTTGAGCCGCTCGCCGGCGTCGTCGACGATAGAGCGGAAGTAGCGCTCGTTGTAGCCGCCGAAGACGGGCTGCACGGGCATGCCGTCGGGCGTGCGGGCAAAGCCCTTATCGTCTTCTTTCTTGATGTTGCCGTCGAGGTATTTGACCAGGAGGTAGTCGCCGAGGTTCTTGTAGTCGGCCGTGGCCTTGGCGGTCCAGTAGTTTGTCACCTCGGCCAGACGGTTTTGGGCCGCGCTGTAGTCGAGCGGGGCGATTTCTGTCGCTGCTTTGGCAACGGCCTCGCCGATACCGTCCTCGAGGCCGCCCTGCACGCGGCGGATGTCGCCGATCATCTGCGAGTAGCGGTTATAGGCCTGGTTGGCGACGTAGTTGTTGGTCCAGAACATGGCGTCCCACGAAATCGTGTACATGTCGCCGTTGCCGTGGGCGAGCTGGTGCGGCGCCTCGGGCGTAGAGTTGAAGACGGGTACATAGACGCATGTATTGGCGTCGTCGACGCCGAACCAGAGGATGCCGCGCATGGCGTCGTGTCGCCCGTCGTTGATCGAGGCTACGAACGAGAAGCCGGTCTGCTGTGTGGCGATGGCGCGCTCGTGGGTGTATTCGACCGAGTCGACGGTGAATGTCATCGGGCGCCAGCGGTAGGGCACCTCGAAGGGGCCTGCGCCGATGTCTTTGGTCATGTCGAGCGGAGTGTCCTCGAAGTGGTCGCGCATCATCCATTTGAGGTCGGTGTCGGTGAGCTTTCTGTCGGGCTTGACCCAGACGGGCAGCGGCTCGCCCTCGGCCTTCATGATCCAGGGCAGGTAGCTGTCGACGCCGCCCGAGGTGAAGCGGTTGAAATAGCTCCAGACGCGGGCGTCGCAGCCGCGGACGGCGCCGAAGTCGGTGATGGCGTAGGCGCGCGAGAAGCTGAAGTCGCTGTCTTTGCCGTCGAAGTAGCCCTTCGAGCGTGCGAAGCTGATGACGTCGGGCGAATAGAGTGTCTCGGGGTCGTTGAGCGGGAACTGATGGATGCGCGAGTGGTTGGCGTGGCCCGAGATGTAGCCGTCGGGCACGCGTCGGGCGACCCAGACGGCGCCCTTGTCGTCGGCGCCCTTGCCGACGAGCTCCATGATCCAGACTTCGTTGGCGTCGGCAATCGAGAACGATTCGCCCTCGGAGGCGTAGCCGTAGTCGCGGACGAGGCCCGTCATGACGTCGATGGCCTCGCGGGCAGTGCGGGCGCGCTCGAGGGTGATGTATATGAGCGAGCCGTAGTCGATGAGGCCCGAGCCGGCGAGCTCGTGGCGGCCGCCCCAGGTGCTTTCGGCGATGGTGAGGCCGTGTTCGTTCATGTTGCCGATGGTGGCGTAGGTATGTGCTATTTCGGGGATTTCGCCGAGATAGCGGCCTGAGTCCCAGTCGATGACGCGACGCATGGCTCCGGGTGCGTGGTCGGCAGCGGGGCGGTTGTAGAGTTCGCCGTAGAGTGTATGGCTGTCGGCGGCATAGGTTATCATGGCGCTGCCGTCGGCGGTGGCGCCGGGGGTGGCGATGAGGCTTGTGCAGGCGTCGGCGCCTGTCGGCGCGAGGGCCGCGGCCAAAGCGAGAAATGAGAGTCGTTGAATCAGCTTTTTCATATTGTTTCAGTCGTTTGTCGTTATTTCTGTTATTTCGTTTGAGAGCGGATACCACAGGTAGCCCCTGACGGGCGAGTAGCCCATAGAGGCGAGCAGCCTCATGTAGGCGCGCACCTGCGAGACGTGGCCCTTGCGGGCTTCCGAGGTGAATTTATAGTCGATGACCTCGAGGCCGCCGTCTTCGGTGTCGACGATGAGGTCGGGGCGCGAGGTGCTGCCGTCGAGGGGATTGAAGATGCTGCGCTCTTTGATGCGTATGGTCTCGGGTGCAAACCAGCGGCTGACGCGGTCGTCGTCGCTGGCGAGCGCCCGGCCTATGACCTCGCGGCAGTCGTCGATGTCGGCTTCGCTGAGCCTCAGTCGGTTGCGCAGCTTGCGCAGGGTGAGGTCGAGGTCGCCTGCGTGTTCGATTTCGGCCCTGTCTCTTATACACATCTGACGCTGCCGACGATATGCAGTGTG
>CALZQD010000086.1 GCA_945828175.1 uncultured Bacteroidales bacterium
GTCGTCGCCGCCGGCATTGTTGTTCTGATTATTGTTGCCGATAAATGACCCGGTCAGAGGCGAGTTGCATTTGATGCAACGGGTGACGTTGTCTTCGTTTGGCCCCCCCCAGTTCTTACATCTCATAATTTAATTATATTAGATTGGTTTTTATAGCAGGATTGGAAATGTTTTGGTTCATTTTCGCAAAGATATAAAAAAAATCTGTCATTGATTTATCGGCTTGAAGTTTTAACGTTCAAAAATTAATCTGAAAGTATGCAAAATGTCAAACGGGCTGAAAAAAGAGTCGGATGAGTGGGAAAATAGCGGGTGGAGCGGAAAAAAGGAGACGGCAGCTTCGCGTTTTGCGAAACTGCCGTCGGTATTATAGACTGTTATAGCTTTTTCTTCTGAAAAATCAGTCTTCGTTGAGGTTGACGCGCTTGAACTCGACAACTGTCAGACCGGCCTGAGCCTTGGCGAGGTATTTCTCGATTGTGAGCTCAGAGTCTTTGATGAATTCCTGCTCGAGGAGGGTTGACTCCTTGAAGAATTTGTTGAGACGGCCGTTGGCGATGTTCTGAATCATCTGCTCGGGAAGGTTGGCTGCCTTGGCTTCGGCTGCCTCTTTGGCGATTACAGCTGCCTTGTCGTCCTCTTCGCGAGTGAGCCAGCCCTTGGCGATGTTCGACTCGACGTGGTCGGGTGTATCGACGAGGTTGGGGTTGATGCCGGCTTTCTTGAGAGCGGCTTCGACTGCTTTCTTGACCTGCTCTTCTTTAGTCTTCTCGATGGCTACGGTCTTCTCTGACTCGATGACCGAAGCGGGAACGGTGTCGCGGCTTACGGCAACGGGGTTCATCGAAGCGACCTGCATTGCAACGTCGCGGCCTACCTGATGGTCGACTGTTTCGAGGTTGAAGCCGATGATGGTCGAGAGCTTGTTGCCCAGGTGGTTGTAAGAGCTTGTGGCGGGAGCCTCGATGTATTCGTATGCGCTGATTTCGGTCTTTTCACCGGTCTTGCCGCTTTCCTCGACGACGAGGTCGGCGATTGTGCGGCCGTCGAGGTTGAGGGCCTTGAGTTCGTCGAGCGATTTGACGCGGTTGGCGACAGCGGCGTCGAGGATCTTCTTGGTGAGGTCGACGAAGCCTGCGTTCTTGGCTACGAAGTCGGTCTCGCAGTTGAGAGCCACGATAGCGGCGAAGTTGCCTTCGTTCTTGGCGAGGACACAGCCTTCAGAAGCCTGACGGTCTTCGCGCTTGGCGGCTACAGCCTGACCTTTCTTGCGAAGGATCTCAACGGCTGCCTCAATGTCGCCGTTAGTCTCGGCGAGAGCTTTTTTGCAGTCCATCAGGCCGGCGCTTGTGAGGTGGCGCAGCTTGGTGATTTCTGCCATTGTTACTGCCATAATATTATGATTGTATTTTATTCGTTAATAAATTGAGAATTATTCGGCCGATTCTTCAGCTTCGGTTTCAGTCTCAGCTTCGTTTTCGGCTTCGTTGCGACGTACGCGGCGACGTTCGCGCTTGGGAGCGGCCTCGCCTTCGCCTTCGGCTGCTGTGTCGACTTTCTCGGCTTTGCGCTCCTCGAGACCTTCGGCCATAGCGTTGACAACGGTGCCGACGATGAGCTCGATTGATTTCGAAGCGTCCTCGTTAGCGGGGATAACGAAGTCGACGTTTGTCGGGTCAGAGTTTGTGTCAACCATAGCGAAAACGGGAATACCTAAGCGGTTAGCCTCGGCGACGGCGATGTGTTCTTTGAGAACGTCAACGACGAAGAGAGCCGAGGGTAGACGGTTGAGGTCGGCGATAGAGCCGAGGGTCTTCTCGAGTTTCGCACGCTGGCGGCTTACCTGAAGACGCTCGCGTTTCGAGAGGTTGTCAAATGTGCCGTCGGTCATCATCTTGTCGATAGATGCCATTTTCTTGACGGCTTTGCGGATTGTCGGGAAGTTGGTGAGCATACCGCCGGGCCAGCGTTCAATCACATAGGGCATGTTGATTGATTTGGCCATGTCGGCGATGACTTGTTTGGCCTGTTTTTTTGTTGCTACGAAGAGCACCTTCTTGCCTGATTTGGCGATGCTTTTGAGAGCTGCTGCAGCTTCTTCAACTTTGGCAGCTGTCTTATATAAGTCGATGATGTGGATACCGTTGCGCTCCATGAAGATGTAGGGCGCCATTGCAGGATTCCATTTTCTTTTGAGGTGACCGAAATGGCAGCCTGCTTCAAGGAGTTGGTCAAATGTGGGATTAGCCATGATTTGTTTTTGTTTTGTTTACGTTCTTTTGATAATACAACCGTGAGGTAGGGAACGTGTCCATCTACACGGTTTAGATACTAAACACAATATATTAATATATTCATGCGGCAGGGGCCGTAATAAATGATATTAACGTTTTGAGAACTGGAAGCGCTTGCGTGCTTTGGGCTGACCGGCTTTCTTGCGTTCTACGGCGCGCGGGTCGCGGGTCATGAAGCCATGTTTGCGGAGCACTGCCTTGTCGTCGGGGTTGATTTTCACCAGTGCGCGGGCGATGCCGAGACGGAGAGCTTCTGCCTGTCCTTTGTAACCGCCGCCGTCGAGGTTGACGTGGATGTCATATTTGCCGTCGAGGTCGAGGGTGGTCAGGGGCTGTTTTACGATATATTGAAGAATCGAAGAGGGAAAATATACTTCGAGAGGGCGTTTGTTGATTGTGATGGTGCCGTTGCCTTCTTTTAAAATCACACGTGCGACTGCGGCTTTACGGCGGCCTACTGCGTTAATTGTTTCCATGCTTCAATTATTTCAATTTGTTAATGTCGATAACTTTGGGGTTCTGTGCTTCGTGGGGATGGTTGGGTCCGTTGTAAACGTGCATGTTTTCAATCAGACGGCGACCGATGCGGTTTTTGGGAAGCATACCTTTCATCACACGGATGAAGAGCGGGTGCATGCCGGGCTTGAGGTGTTTGTTGAAAGATTTTTTCATCAGCACTTCGGGTGTTGCCTGACGCTGACCGCCGGGATAGCCGGTGTAGTTGAGGTAGATGTGGTCGGTCATCTTTTTGCCGGTGAGGACGACTTTGTCGGCGTTGATGATGATGACGTTGTCGCCACACTGGGTGTAGGGAGTGTAAGAGGGTTTGTATTTGCCGCGAAGCAATTTTGCGACTTTAGAGCAGAGACGGCCAAGATGCTGGTCGGTTGCGTCGATCACGACCCACTCGTGCTCGACCTGCTGTGCATTGGGAGATACGGTTTTGTAGCTTAAAGTATCCACTGTTTAATTAGTTGATTAGTAGTTAAATAAATTTGACCGTAGTCAAGCCGACGCTCGGCCAAAAGCGCCTGAATGACGACTGTCGTTAATTAATTTGGACATAATCGGTCTGCAAAGGTACGATTTTAACCGCTAATAGCCAAACTTTTCGACTATAAAATGTTAAAAAATTTCGTCTGACCTGATGCCGATGTCAGAAGCGGTAGGACGCGCCTGCAAGAATGCGGCCGACGGTGATGAATCTGTTCGACGTGCCGTAGGCGGGGATGACCCGGTTCATGTAGGCCGATATGCAGGGTTCGATATGCAAGTCGATGTTGGACGGAAGGTTGTAGCGGAATTGCAGTCCTGCGTTGCCCATCGCGCCTGTTGACGCGTCGCGTGCGTTGCTGAACCCGAGGCCGCCGCCTATGGCGCCGATGATGTGGAAACGGCGTTTCGGATTGCGGTCGATAAGTGAAGTGACGTTGAGCAGGTAGTCGATGTTTGCGGTAGTGAGATTCACGTTATCGCGATGAGGCGACAACAGGAAGTCATAGCCGAGATTGAATCTCAAGCCTGATACCAGCGAGAACCATCGTCCGACCGAGGCTTGTAAAGCTCCGCTGGCGCGGTCGTTGTCACTGCTGTTGACAGTCGGGCCGCCGGCAAGGCTGACGAAGTTGCGGTTGTCGCCTCCGAACACAGCGTCGGCAATCGAGCCGCGAGGGCCTTTTAACGTGCCGAGACGATAGTTGAGGCCCAGCATGACTCGTAATTCGGGAGTCCATCCGGGGTTGCCTAAACCGCGGGGACAGACCCCCAGAAGCTGAGGCTCGACGAAAAGGCTGAGGGCGTCGTTGAGACGGAACGATCCGTTCAGGCCGATTTTACCGCCATACACGGCTTTTGCGGGGTCAACGTAATTTACCACGCCACCGAACACACCCATCACGCCCGACAGGTCGAACAGACGCTCGCTGTCATATCCGACCATGGCTGTAGAGATGCTGAAGAGATAGTCGGCCGCGACTGTCGCCGATACGTAGATGGGCTGGCGGCGGAATATTTCGCCCTCGGCTGTTATGCGCCACGACGAGATGGGAGTGAATCGGCGGCCGAAACCGACTGAGCCGGCCATGCCGTTACCGTAGTCGCCTCTGAAACGTTTGACCGGAGCGAACCCGAGGGAAAGGAACCAGTTGCGGTCTTTGAGAAATTCTTCCAGAGCTTTGGGATAATCGTGGTAGAAGTTGCCGAATGTATAATGGACGCCGGCGGTCAGCGATCCTATGGCCTGGCGCGAGCCATAGCCCATGTCGGTGCTGAATTTGCCGCGGAATACTTGTACTTGTGGTTCGATGAACAGGCTCCAGTTGGGTGACAGACGGAACGAGGCCGTCAGGCTCGCTTCTGCGCCGGGATATAGTTTGCCTCGGGCGGAGTTGCCATAAGCGAGTAACGGACCGATGTTGAAATTGAGACCGAAGACGCCGTCAGGATTATAGCCGCTGAACGCGTTGGTTATATTCCATACATAATCGATTGCTCCTGTGGCTATGTAACGGTTGTTTTTCGCGTGTGGCACTTTGCCGTAGCGGCCGAATTCGGCTTTCACTCTGAGGGCTGAGGTGTAAGTGAGCCATTTGCCGAAACTTGCCGAGAATATACCGTTGATGGAGTTGCGGTCGAAATTGCGCAGTAAGGCTGTGGCCCCGGCGCCTGCAGAGAAGAATATATGGCTGTCGTCGATATTATGGAAGTCTGATGAGCCGTAGCGGCGTTCGGCGCCGCGGAGCAGACGGTATCCCAGGCCGACAAAAAGATTGGCGTCGGGACGGAATCGGCGGGTTGCGTCTCCACCGAACTGTGTGCCGGCAAGGAGAGTCAGTCTCGGCTCGACATACAGGAACATCGACCGGCTGACATTGAAGCGCGCCTGCAGCGACGTGCGGAATCCGCCTTCGTTGCCCCATACACCGTCGCGGCGTATGCGCTGATACTCTGCGCCTATACCGCCGATAAGCTCGAAAAAGCGGTTGCTGTCATAGCCACGCAGCAGGGCCGAGAAGTTCATGAGATAGTCTGCCGAGAAAGATCCGAAATATACGCGGGGCTTACCTGAAAATTCAGAGTGCAGCCCGGCGTCAAAACTGATTCGGCCGCCGTGTACAGGCGTAAACCAATATCCGACTCCGAGTTCGGCCCGTGCGCCCGGACGCGTATGAAGGCCGGTCATCGAGCCACCGATGCCGCCGCTCACGAAAAGTCGCGAGGTCACTGCGCTGTCGGGGAAAGCACGTGACGGCAGCGGTTTCTGGAGTACGTAATCCAACGCATTGAAACCGACTCTGACTGTGTCGTTGAGTTTATAGTCGGTCTTTGCTGAAATTTCGTGAGACCCTGTCAGGGAAATTACAGCGGCGATGCCTGCCGCCAGAACCACCCGGCAGAAGCCCGAGTGTCTGAATATATTGATTGATAGCTTATTCATTGTTGCAGCAGAACTTAAATGTCAGTAGATTTGTCGGTGTCACCGGTTTCATTCTCGCCTTCAAGGTCTTCGAGCAGTTCGGTCATGTCGCCGTCGACGCGCGCCACGTCGCGCAGCGACGGGTCGAGGTGAAGGGCGTTTTCGAGGTATACAAGAGCGATGGAGTACTCGTCGACACGGTTTGCCGCAGTGGCCTTGATATACTGCTCGATAGCCGAATCACCAAGTTTTTTTGCACTTTCCCATGCCTGTTCATTATCTTTCAGTGCGAGAAGAAGAAGTACTTCGTTGATCGGCGAGTCTTCAGATACTTCCTGTACGACCTCCTGATAGCGGCCGTTCAGAGCCGCGCTATATACTTTTCCCTTATGGTATTCGGGGGTGTCGGGCAAATCGAAAAATAGCGAATCGGCGCGTGAATATCTGTCGTTTCTGAGGCAGCTTGCCGCCATGTTGTAGCGGGTCTCTTCGGGTAGTTTGCGCCATGTTTCCTTGTCAGCGAAGAACGGTTCGAGGATGGTATGGTCAGCTTTATCCTGGTCTATCAGCAAGCCGGACAGGTCGCTTGCGGCAACAAGAAAGTCGGGATGGACTTCGAGGGCCCGGCGCATGATGGTCTCGCACTGCGACGAATCGGCAGTGACAGAATATAGGCGCCAGAAGTGATATTTGGTCATGTTGCGGTAGTCCGACTCATAAAGCTGTCTAATCTCTCGGTCGTTGAGAGGACGGTATTGAGACGTTACAATCTGATAGTGGACTCGGCGCAGGCGGGGAAGGTAGTTCTCGGCCAAAAGACTTTTGTAGTATGGCAACCGTTTCATGCGGGGCGTCAGCGCTGATGAATTGTTGCCGTATTTACTGATTATGGCTTCAATCTCCTTGGCTTCGTCCGTGTGATTGTCTGTGCGGAGCAGATTGGCGACGTCCTGCCACGAGGCGACGTTTGCATTGGTAGTGATTTCGGCGTTGCGTCGCAGATTTTCGGGGACAGACTGCAATATCACGTCCATGGCCGACCGCATGCGGCCGCCGGCCAGCTTCATATTATTTTCATGCGAGCCTTCGGGCGATGCCGTGCCGGTGATAGAGAAACTCTTGAGCATCATGTCGGGATTGGCGTCGATGGCACGGAACTGGTCGAGCAATGCGTCGATTTCGGCGCGGTTTCGCCCCATGCCGAGGTTAAGGTTCGTTTTGTTTACTTCAAAAACCAGATTCATGTTGCCCTTGGTGTCACGAAGTTCGATGTCGGGCTGGGGCAGATACCGGTCGTCGGCGACTCTGACGC
>CALZQD010000087.1 GCA_945828175.1 uncultured Bacteroidales bacterium
CAGCGTCAGATGTGTATAAGAGACAGGGTTAAATATCTGTAAGACATCATCCGTGGGGTAGCAATTATCCGGGCACACCTGCGCTACGCTTCGGTGTATCAGGTTACGAGTTAATCATTGTCTTTCAAATAATTATAGCTTAACTTAACCGCATTGAGGAGACTATCGCGTCACAGGCTCTGGCGGCTACCCGGGGCCCTGCCCTTACACACTGAGGCGTTTGGTGAGGGGGCCGGCTTTGAGGATGTAGATGCCGCGGGCGTTGAGTTTGTAGCTCCAGACGCCGGGGCTGAGTTTTTTGGCGGTTATCTGCTGGCCGAGGATGGTGAAGATCTTGACCGTGGTTTCGGTGGAGGTGTAGAGGTAGACGGTGCCGTCGCTGACGGTGACTTCGACCTGCTCGGGATGCGTGATATCGACGCTCATGCCGGGAGCGGCGCTCTCGACACGCACCCAATCGGGCGGCGCGGCCTGCGTTGCGACCGGGAGGAGGGTCGCCAACGTGAAGACTATCAGCAATATGACGGCACGGATTCTCATTGTGTAAGGGTCATTTCACCTGCGAGTGACATACATAGCTGTTTCTTGACTTCCTCGCGACTGATGCCGAGGCCGAAGAGGAACATCATCTTGGTTATGGCGGCTTCGAAGGTCAGGTCGTAGCCCGAGATGACGCCGGTGGCGGCGAGCATGTCGCCGGCGAGGTAGCGGTTGAGGACACCGCCGTTAAGACACTGGGTGACATTGAGGACGATGACGCCGCGGTTGATGACCTCGCGGATGGCTTCGATAAACCACGACGACGTCGGGGCGTTGCCGGTGCCGTAGGTGCGGAGCACGATGCCCTTGATGCCGGGGGCGGCGAGCATATGGCGCAACAGGCCTTCGTTGAGGCCGGGATAGAGGTCGATGACCATGACCGAGGTGTCGAGGCCGTAGTGGGGTGTCAGCGGACGGCTGACGCTGCGGCGCATCAGGGCGTCGGTGTCGAAGTGGATACCCAGGCCGATCTTGGCGAGCTGGGGATAGTTGTTGCTCTTGAAGGCGTTGAAGTTGTCGGCGCTGCGTTTGGTCGAGCGGTTGCCGCGCCAGAGATAGTTTTCGAAGAGGATGGCGACCTCGCGCACCATCGGGCGGCCGTCGGTGTCGGTTGCGGCGGCAATCTGGAGGGCGGTGATGAGGTTTTCCTCGCCGTCGGTGCGCACCTCGCCGATGGGCAGCTGCGAGCCGGTGATGATGACGGGTTTGTCGAGACCCTCGAGCATAAACGACAGTGCCGAAGCCGTGTAGGCCATGGTGTCGGTGCCGTGGAGGACGACAAAGCCGTCGTAGTCGTCGTAGTTGTCGGCGATGCTGCGGGCGATGTCCTGCCAGTGAGCGGGGCTCATGTCGCTCGAGTCGATGGGCGGATGAAACTGTATGTTGTCAATCTTATAGTCGAGCATCTTGACCTTCGGCACGTTCTCCATCAGATGCGAGAAGTCGAAAGGTCGGAGTGCCTTGGTGGCGGGGTCTTCAATCATGCCGATTGTGCCGCCGGTGTAGACTATAAGGATACGAGGTTTCATTACTGCATAACTATCTGTTAAACAACTACAATCAGATTATTTCACTTTGGCGCCGTTGACGACGGGTCGCGACGGCGAGATAACCGAGAGCGAGCCGTCGGCGTTCTCGGCCGAGAGTATCATGCCCTCTGATGTCAAGCCCATCATCTGTCGCGGGGGGAAGTTGGCGACGAAGCAAACCTGTCGGCCGACGAGCTCTTCGGGCTGATAGTGTTCGGCAATGCCCGAGAGGATGGTGCGGCGGCCGATGCCGTCGTCGATGAGGAACTGCAGGAGTTTCTTCGATTTCTTGACTTTCGAGCATTCGACGACTGTGCCGACGCGGATGTCGAGCTTCATGAAGGTGTCGAAGTCGGTCGGCTCGGCCACATCGTCGGGCTTGAAGGCCTTGAGCGTATTGGCGTGCTTGATGTCTTCGAGGCGTTTGATCTGGCCGTCGATGACGGCGTCGTCGATTTTCTCGAAGAGCAGTTCGGGCTGACCGATAGTGGCTCCGGCCTTGACGGTGTCGCGGGCGCCGAGCTCGTCCCACGAGAGGGCGCTGAGGCCGAGGGTGTCGGCGAGGCGGCGGCTCATGAAGGGCATGAAGGGCTCGAAGGCGACGGCGATGTCGGCGCATACCTGCAGGGCGCAGTAGAGTATCGTGGCCACGCGGGGCATGTCGGTCTTGGCGAGCTTCCACGGCTCGGTCTCCTGGAGATATTTGTTGCCGGCGCGGGCAATCGACATGGCGTCGCGGAGGGCGTCGCGGAAGTGGAAGTTCTCGATATTGTCGGAGAGCGATTTCTTGAAGCCGTCGATGTCGGCGAAGAGAGTCGTGTCGACAGCCTCGAGCTCGCCGGGAGCGGGAACGACGCCATCGAAGTATTTGTGGGTCAGCACGGTGACGCGGTTGACGAAGTTGCCGAGGATGGCAACGAGCTCGCTGTTGTTGCGCGTCTGGAACTCGCGCCAGGTGAAGTCGTTGTCTTTGGTCTCGGGGGCGTTGGCCGTCAGGACGTAGCGCAGGACGTCCTGTTTGCCGGGGAAGTCGCGGAGGTATTCATGGAGCCAGACGGCCCAGTTGCGCGAGGTCGAGATCTTGTCGCCCTCGAGGTTGAGAAACTCGTTGGCGGGCACGTTGTCGGGCAGCTGGAAGTTGTCGCCGTAGGCCATCAGCATCGCGGGGAAGACGATGCAGTGGAAGACGATGTTGTCTTTGCCGATGAAGTTGATGATGCGGGTCTCGGGGTCTTTCCACCACTTCTCCCACGACTCGGGATAAAGCTCCTTGGTGTTCGAAATATAGCCGATCGGGGCGTCGAACCAAACATACAGCACTTTGCCGTCGGCCTCGGCGAGAGGCACCTTCACGCCCCAGTCGAGGTCGCGGGTGACGGCGCGCGGCTGCAGCCCGAGGTCGAGCCACGACTTGCACTGGCCGTAGACATTGGGTTTCCACTCCTTGTGGCCCTCAAGAATCCACTCGGTCAGGCGCTGCTGCCAGCGGTCGAGGGGCAGGAACCAGTGGTGAGTCTCCTTGAGTACGGGCGCATTGCCGGTGATGGCGCTCTTGGGGTTGATGAGGTCGGTTGCGTTGAGCGATGTTCCGCAGGCCTCGCACTGGTCGCCGTAGGCGCGTGGATTATGACAGTGGGGGCACTCGCCCGTGACGTAGCGGTCGGCAAGGAACTGTCCGGCCTCAGCGTCGTAGAGCTGCATCGAAGTCTTTTCGACAAATTCGCCCTTGTCGTGCAGGCGGGTGAAGAACTCCGAGGCCGTGCGGTCGTGGATGTCGGTCGTCGTGCGCGAATAGATGTCAAACGAGATGCCAAGCTCCTCGAACGAGTCCTTGATGATCTTGTGATAGCGGTCGACGATATCCTGGGGCGTAACGCCCTCGGCGCGCGCTTTTATCGTGATGGGCACACCGTGCTCGTCGCTGCCGCCGATGAGGGCGACTTCGCGTCCGTTTAGACGGAGGTAGCGGGCATAGATGTCGGCGGGGACATATACACCGGCGAGATGGCCGATGTGGACGGGGCCGTTGGCATAGGGAAGGGCCGTTGTGATGAGAGTGCGCTTATATTCTTTGTTCATAATCTTATTAGTGCTGTTTATCAAACCACAAAGGTAGTGAATTTTTTAATAAAGTCAAGGCCGTCGGGGGCAATAAGCGCCATATAATTGCAGAGTCGATTCGCGCCCGACGCGACATCGGCGGGTTAAGGTTAATCTATGTTAAACATCAGCCGCTTTGTCTATAATATGTCTATCAACTGTCACTTTTTTGTAACTTTGCAGCGCAATGACCTCTTAAACCCGGAACGCGTGCCCACCCCGAGTCAACGTTCCGTTTTCCCGCGGCCATTATCACACAACTCGTGTCCGGCGACAGCGCCCACTTGCAAGGGCCTCAGGCACTTGCCACATAAAAAGATAATTTTGCCAAAATGAAAAAGAGCTTAGCTTACATATTATTATTCGCGCTGTCAACGACGATGGCCTGCTCGACCAAAGCCACTGACAGTAAAGACCGTGCGGCAAGCGAAGAGCCCACGACGGCCCTCCTCGGCTCGTTCGACAGCGACAGCGCCTATAAATTTGTCGCCGAGCAGGTTGCTTTCGGTCCGCGCAATCCCAACAGCGAAGGCCACCGCGCCTGCGGAAACTACCTCGTCGAAAAGCTCAAATCATATCACCCCGACACCATTATAGTACAGGAAAGCACCGTCACGGCTTTCAACGGCGACAAGCTCGACATGAAAAACATCATGGCCCGCTACAACGTCGCCGCCTCAAACCGCGTGCTTCTCGTCGCACACTGGGACACCCGCCCCTGGGCAGACATGGAGGGCAACATCGAGCGCAGACAGGAACCGATTCTCGGCGCTAATGACGGCGCCAGCGGCGTCGGCGTCCTCCTCGAAATCGCCCGCAACCTCGACATGAAAGCTCCCGAATGCGGCGTAGACATACTGTTTGTCGACGACGAAGACTACGGCAACTCAACGGGCTTCATGAACAACGACGACACCTGGTGTCTCGGCACCCAATACTGGGTCAACCATATGCCCTACGGCCCCAACGATCGCAAACCGGCCTACGGCATCCTCCTCGACATGGTCGGCGGCAAAGACGCCGTATTCCACCGCGAATACAACTCTCACCTCAACGCCCGCGCCGCCACAGTCAAAGTGTGGGCCGAAGCCACCATGCTCGGCTTCGACAGCACTTTCATCAACAAAGTCGGCGGCACCATCGTCGACGACCATGTCTTCCTCACCGACGCAGGCATACCGACGACCAACATCATCGAGAACATGAACACCCACACACTCAACTTCCCGCCGACATGGCACACCCACGACGACAACCTCGCCAACATCGACAAGCAGTCGCTCGATGCTGTCGGCAAGACCGTTCTCAACGTCGTCTATAAAGAAAAGAAAAGATGAGCATCGAAGAAAAACAGAACGAAATAATCGAAGAGCTCCACTCGTTTGACGACATGATGGACCGCTATGCCGCCGTCATCGACTATGGCCAGTCGCTCGAGCCCTTCGACCCCAAATCAAAGATACCGGCCAACAAAATCGAAGGCTGCCAGGGCGACGTCTGGCTCGACGCCAAACTCGTCGACGGCAAAGTCTACTACTCCGCCGAGACCAACGTCCTCATCATCAAGGGCCTGATTGCCATCATCCTCGACATCCTCAACGGCCACACGCCCGACGAGATCGCCAACGCCAACCTCTCGTTTGTCAGCGAGATCCTCGGCGGCAACTACCTCAGCCCCAACCGCGTCAACGGCCTACTTGCCGTCGTCAAGCAAATCAAAGTCTTCGCCCTCGCCTTCAAAGCCCTCGAGGACAAAGAGAAATAAACGATTCTTCTTAAGAACACAAGAAAATAAGAGCAGAAGGACATAAGATTCGAGTAAATCTTGTGGCCATTTGTTTTATATTCTCAACTGTCCGACAAGTATGGAGCAAGGGTTTTAACCCTTGCAACCCAGTGCGTTAACTGCGAGGGATAAATCCCTCGCTCCATGCCCGCAGGCGTCCGACTCGCGCGAAGCCCCGGGAGCCTGCAGCCTCCCGGCCGTAGGCATAACTACCTTGCAATCACCGCGATAGCCGTGAGACTATCGCATCCCGGGGCTTTCATACGGATTTCAGGCCTTCGGCCTGACCACGATTGTGCATTGAGGGAGCCACCGGAACGCAGCGCGGCGCCACACCCGAGGTATGACGCCGCTGTGTAAAAATGTATGTGAAGTGATTACTGGCGGAAGTTCATTTTCCAAACATTATAGCTGTTGTCCTCGTTGGCGCGGGTAGAGAGGAAGAAGACACTCTTGCCGTCGCGAGACCAGCGCGGACATGCGTCCTGAGCGGGATGATAAGTGAGCTGAATCATGTTGGAGCCGTCCATCTTGATAGCGAAAATATCAAGGTTTTTCTTTTTGTTGATGGTCGAGACGCTGTTGCCGACAACAAGCAGCCACTCGCCGTCGGGCGAAACCTGCGGATCGGTGAAGCTGCGTTCTTTGTCACTGAGAATCAGAGTTTCCTGACCGTTGACATAATTCACCCGCCAGATTTCGCTCATGCCTTCGTCGTTATTTCTCACACAAATGAATTCGTTATTGAGGCCGGGAATGAGGGCTGGCTGGAAACCGCGGGCACAGTTGGTAAGCTCGCCGTTGGCAAGTTCATAACTCCAGATTGAAGGACCTGCACCACGCTCGTTGCGGGTGAAGAAAATCTTCTTGCCGTCTTCGGTGAGCACAGGCTCATAGTCCTGATTGTTGCTTGTCAGCTGACGCATCAGCGAGCCGGCATGAGCGTTGACGACACAGAGTTTGTTCTGAGAGTCGTTGATATCTATGAAATAGAGATTGTCGTCATTACCCCAGGTGAAATCGCCGACATGACGGAATGTACGCTGAGTGGCTGCACCGCCCGTACCGGCGCGACGCACCATAATATTCTGCTGTTTGTTGGCACGGGTCATATATGCGATTTCCGTACCGTCGGGCGACACCGCCAATGCATTAACCGGAGCCCATGTCAGACCGCACTTACGGCCGCCGCCGGTGATGGTGCCAAGATAATAGTAGCCGCCCACAGACGGACCGAGCACAGTGTTTTTTGATTCATCCGTGATTTTAACAATATTCAGACCCGTTTCCTCTGGTGAGAATGCCGCCGTATAAGTCTTTGAACCGCAAGACGAAATGACAATCATGCCGCCCACCGCTATAACAGCAGCTACTGTTTTGGTGAAATTCATACTTTTTATATTTTATGTGATTAAATGGTTTACTTAATTGACAAAATTACAAAAATGTATTAATCTACCCCTCCCCATTGGTTAATTATAGTTAACAGTATTGATGCGACTCAATTTCGACTGTCGACAAAAAACCGACG
>CALZQD010000088.1 GCA_945828175.1 uncultured Bacteroidales bacterium
GGCTGATTGTTTTATTGTTGAGTGGTCTAATTCTTATATCGAACTCACGTTAAAAATGATATTGGCGGCGCGTCCGTTGTTGAGTACCCAGTGCTTCAGGGCGACGACGGGCAGCTGCCACAGCGAGTTACGGCCCTGGCCGACGCCGTTATGATTGGTGAATTCAAGGAGATAGGCGACGTCGTCGCCGTCGTACTGATGCCAGTAGTAGCAGAGCGTCCACGCCAGCGCCAGAATGGCTGCGACAGCCACGGCAATGACGGTATCGGACGACAAAGAGCTGCTACTCAGCCGGTTCATATTTCTCTTTTTCTATAAGTTGTGCCGGGACGTTGTGGTTATCGGCGTTGGTGAGTACTCTGCCGATTGTCTTTAGCAGAATGCGGCAGTCGAAGCCGAAGGTGAGGTTGTCGACATAATAGATGTTCATCTCTATGCGCTTCGGCCAGGGCACTTGCTTGCGACCGTTAATCTGCGCCCAGCCGGTAATGCCGGGACGCACCTCGAACATACGCATCTGCCATCTGTCATAAGATTCGGGATAATATGTCAGCGGCGGACGCGGACCGACAAACGACATATCACCTTTGATGATATTGAAAAGCTGGGGAAGTTCGTCAAGACTCGACGCTCTCAGAAAACGCCCGACCATAGTAATACGGTCATCGCCGGGAAGACTGACATTGCCGGTGCCCAGCTGCTCGGCGCCAACAATCATAGACCGAAATTTATACATCGTAAAACATTTCTGTCCTTTGCCGAGGCGCTTCTGTCTGAAAAGCACGGGACCACGGCTGTCAAGCCCTACGGCGACAGCAATCACGAGCATCAGGGGCCACAGCACCAGAAGCAATGCAACTGCGATGAATATGTCAATGAGACGTTTGGTCTGATGGTAACTCGGACACATAGAGGCTAATAACCGTTTCCATTTTCAGTAACATTGCAAATTTACAAAACTTTTCAATCACCGCAAGCAGCTGATATGTTAAAAATAGCGGCGCGCAGTCGAAGAATCGCTGCGCGCCGCCTATTAGTCAGAAAGATACCTTTATTTCGGGAGAATTGATATCGCGAAGCCGCCGCCGGCAGCCTCGGGAATCTTCAGCCGGGTCTTGCTCGTCACCGTCTTGGTCTCGATGACATAGCTCTGAGGATTGTCGCGGTAGTGGGCGTCTTTGCCGTCGCGGTAGATCGTGGCGGTAAACTTGGCATCCTTGGGCAGGAAGCCGAAGTCGACGACAGCCTCACGCGGCTCGGCACCGTTGGTGCCGCCGACAAACCAGCGGTCGGCGCCGCGGGTCTTGCGCGCAACGGTCAGATACTCCATCGGTTCGGCCTCGAGATAATAGCTCTGATCCCAGTCGAGATCGACGTCTTTGATAAACTGAAAGGCGTCGAGGAAACGCTCGTAGTTTTCAGGCAGGTCGGCCGCCATCTGCAGCGGGCTCGACATCGTCACATAGAGCGACAGCTGGTTGGCCAGAGTCGTGTTACACCACGATTTCTTCTTGGGATTGACCTTTGTGATATCCATTTCGAAGATGCCGGGGGTATAGTCCATCGGGCCGCCGATGAGGCGGGTGAAGGGCAGAATCGTCGTGTGCGACGGTTTGCTGCCGCCGAAAGCCTGATACTCGGTGCCGCGGGCGCTCTCGTTGCCGATGAGGTTGGGCCATGTGCGGCAGAGACCTGTCGGGCGCACGGCCTCGTGGGCGTTGACCATAATCTTATAGTCGGCCGCCTTCTTGACGGCGTAGAGATAGTGGTTGTTGGTCCACTGGCTGAAGTGGTTGCTGCCGGCGGGGATGATGTTGCCGACATAACCGCTCTTGACGGCGTCGTAGCCGTTGTCTTTCATAAACTTATATGCCTCGTCGAGACGGCGCTCGTAGTTGCGCACAGAGCTCGATGTCTCGTGGTGCATGATAAGCTTGACGCCCTTCTCATTGGCATAGTCGCGCAGACCCGGAAGGTCGAAGTCGGGATAAGGAGTCACGAAGTCGAAGACCTCGTCCTTCATATTGTTCGACCAGTCTTCCCAGCCGATGTTCCAGCCCTCGACGAGGACTGCGTCGAAACCGTGCTTGGCGGCGAAGTCGATATAGCGCTTGACGTTCTCTGTCGTGGCGCCATGGCGGCCGTGCGGCTTGAGCTTGGTGTAGTCGACGCGGTCGAGGTGGATGTTGGGCAGGTCGTTGGTATAGCTCCATTTGCTCTTGCCCGTGATCATCTCCCACCAGACACCGACATACTTGCAGGGCTTGATCCACGACGTATCCTCGATGGCGCAGGGCTCGTTGAGGTTGAGCGTTATGCGCGAGGCGAGAATGTCGCGGGCGTCGTCGCTGACGATGATCGTGCGCCAGGGGGTGACGCAGTCGGTCTGCATATGTGCCTTGTTGCCGACGGCATCGGGCGTCAGCAGGGCCTTGAAGGTCATCGTGCTGTCGTTGAGCTCGAGGTGCATGCAGGGGAAGTCGACGAGAGCGGCCTCGTGGATGTTGATATAGAGGCCGTCGTCGGTCTTGAGCTGCAGCGAGGTCTGTACGCCGGTGGGCGAGGCGAGTTCCTGCCATTTGTTGTGATGGGTCCATGCCTCGGGCATCAGGCCGCGAATCTCAGAGAGGCGGCTGCGGGTGTAGTCATACTCCTGCGTGTCGTAGTCGGCGGGAATCCAGTAGGCAGTGTGGTCGCCGGTCATGGCGAACTCGGTGAGCTCGTCGGTGATGTCGAAGTAGCTGAGCTTCTTCTGCATCGGGAACTCATAACGGAAGCCGAGGCCGTCGTTGAAGAGGCGGAAGTCAATCGTCATCAGTCGTTTGGTCGACTTCTGCTTGAGATTGACCTTCATCTCGTTGTAGTGCGAGCGAATCTGCGACTCCTCGCCCCAGACGGTCTGCCAGGTCTCGTCGACCGACGCGGTGTCGACCGACACGACTTCGAAGTCCTTGTCGAGGTCGCCGCCTTTGACGAGTCTGAAACCGAGTTTACTCGGCTTTATCACCTCTTTGCCGGCGTAATCAAGGCTGTATTCGGGCTGACCGTCGCCGGTCAGTCCGAATTCCAGTGTGATAGTTCCGTCAGGCGATTTGAGAGTCTCGGCCGAGACGGGCAGAGACAGCAGCGAGAGTATCGCGAGTGTCGTTATGAGCTTTTTCATGGTCTATACAATATTATTTTACAATCAGTTTAGCGGTCTTGACGGCCGAGCCGACAGTAGCTCTGACGACATAGACGCCTGCGGCAGCGGGAGCTGCGACGCTGTTGCCGGCAGATTCGGCAACGAGGCGGCCGTTGAGGTCATAGACTGCGAGAGCCGAAGCCTCGTCGTTGGCGATGATCATGCCGCCGACAAGCTTGACAGAGAGACGTGTCTCATAGCCGTCGCCGATGGTTATATCCTCGATGCCGTCGAGCGGAGCGCTGTTATAGACGCCGTTGACGCTGACGAGGTCGAAGGCGCAGATGCCGCTGGTGGCCGAGTTGGCCGGTGTGACAGTCAGACCCTTGAATGTCAGCGGGTAGATGCCGAGGTCGGTGACATCGAAGTGCTCAGCCGGGTCGAGGACGAGCTTGTTGACCTCGCCGTCGGTGAGATGATCGAAGCGGAATGAGCGCGAAGCGGTGGCATTGGCGGCCTGAAGGTTAAACTCGATATAGAGATCCTCCATATCGCCTTCGGGGAGGACATTAAACTCGATTGCGTCGGGAAGACTCCAGATCTGCTCAGATCTGTTGGCCTTGACGTTAGAGCTGCGGCCCGTGATCTCGAAATAGAGGCGGTAGCCGCCGTTGTCGAGACGTGTCATCGTGGCGTTCTTGGCTGCCTTGCGCGTAACGTTCCAGTTCTTAACGGCAGTAAACATAGGCATATAGCGCTGTGTCGGTTCCTCGACAGTGACTGTGGCGGGGAGAGTGACGTCGCCGAGAGCACCGGTGACGGTAGCCGAGCCATCGGCTACGGCTTTGAGGAGACCTTTTTCGTCGACTTCGACGATAGAGTTGTCAGAGCTCGACCAGTCGAAGATGTCAGAGGCAAGAGCCTTATACTCGTTGTTTACAAGCGACTGAACGCCTACGACGCAGGTCTTGGCGTTGCCGATAAGAATTTTATTGTATTTGAGTTCGGGCTGCGAGCCGGCGTCGACGGTGACGGGGATAGAGATTCTCTTGTCGCCGAAGACAGCCGTGAGGGCGAAAGTGCCGCCCTTGGTTGTAACGATAGTGCCGTCTTTGATCTTGCAGTATGCTTCGTCTGCTTCGAGGGTTGCGTCCTTGAAGTTGATGTCGACGAGGCGGCCGTATTTGTTATAGCCGTAGATTACAGGCGTATAAGAAGCGTAGAGGGGCAGATGGGCGTGGGTGTCGAGGAAACGGACGCTCTCGACCTCGGGCGATGCCGGAGCGTTGACGGCATAGAAGAGGCCGTTTGACACGCGGCGGGCATAGAGGTCAGAAGGCTTGTTGACAACGCCGTGAGCCAGTTCGAAGAGAGTAACCGAGCCGCCGCCGTCGAGGTTAAGAGCCTCATAGCAGCCGCGGTTAATCATATAGTCGCCGACTTCGTTCATCGACAGACCCGATGAGTAGACATAATCGCTGCCGGTGCGCTCGCCGTCGACGGTCGACATGATGATTTTGGTATTGTCCTGAGAGTAACCGATGAGGGCGCGCATATACTTGCTGTTGTCGTCGCCGAAGTCAACGCGCTTGCCGAAATCGACGATGCGGACATTGCCGCCGATTGCCTCGCGGATGTCAGGCTGAATGTTGCCGTGGTGGGGAAGCGTTACGTTGAAGGTATAGTAAACGACATCGCCCTTCTTGAGACTGTAGATAAAATCGTTGTTATAGTACTGGCCGCAAGAGATGACGATGCCTTCTTCGGGCACGGCCATGTTGCCGCCGGTATACCAGTCGCTGTCGACGACAAACTTCATGGGCTTGTTGGTGCGCCACTCCTCGCCTTCGGCGAGCATCAGTCGGATTTCACGACCGCCGGGGAGGGTGTTGGTGAAGTCGCCGATGTTGCGGTTGTAGATGATCATACGGTTTGAAGGCTGCAGGGGCTGCATGTCGGCCGCCCTGTCGCGGGGATAGTTACACTCGGTGGCGTTGGTCGACTGAGAGCCGTCTTCACTGGCGATCACATGACTGCGCGAAGGCCAGTCGATCCAGCTGCCGTCGGGTCCGGTCATAAAGACACCATGGTTCCAGAGATTGGGTGTGGCGCAACGGCCGCCGATGATATTGCCCGAACCGGGATAGCCGTCAAGAAAGTCATCGTTCTTGCCGGCATTCTCACCATAACGCCAGACAAAGAAGTCGCCGTTGCAGCCGGCGATATACTGGGTGTTTTCATTTGTGTGGAAGGCGGCCATCTTGGGCACAGACTCGGTGGTGCAGCACGAGTCGTTGCCGAGAGCGACCTTCACCTCGACGGGTTTCGAGCCGTCGAAGGCCGTGTGGCGTTCGTCTGTCTTGTCATAAATCACGGTGTAGCTCTGGAAAAAGCGTTTTCCGTCGAGCGTCGTGAACTTATAGTGAGTATACTCTACACCCGGGCCGATATAGTACGACTCGAGCGTGTCCACGTTGAACGTGGTACCGTAAATTACTTCCTGATGTCCGGCTGAGGCACCTAAGAAGGTACCGCCGAGAAGCATCGCCATTAAAAGTTGTTTCATAAGATTGCTTTGGTTTATTGAATATTGAATTTGGTTTTTAGATGATTACTTTTTTAGTCACTGTCCTGCCGCCGGCAACAGCCTCGACGAGGTAGATGCCGCTGTGGGCGGGAGCTGCGGCGGCATTGCCGTCGGCATGAGAGACCACGCGGCCGCTCAGATCGTAGACCGTCAGCGACGAGACATTGTCACCGGCGACAATCATGCCGCCTTCGACCTTGATATTCAGGGCGCTGTCTTCGGTGTCGAGGACAATATCCTCGATGCCGTCGACGGGAGCGTTGTTATAGACAGCCTCGAGACGGTTGATGTCGATGTGGTAGTCGCCGCGGCCGTCCGCCGGTTCGATGGTCATCGTTCTGAATGACAGGGGATAGATGCCGATGTCGTTGGTGTCGAAATAATCGCTCAGGTTGAAGACGGCAGTCTGACGCTCGGCCGAAGCGGCGACAGCGCCGAAACTCATGATGACTTCGCGGCCGTTGGCGGGCTCGACGGTCATCTTGAACGCCTTGAGGTTGTGGGTGCCTGTGGTGATGTCGGCCTCGATGGCGTCTGGGAGACTCCAGATCTGATGCTTGTTAGAGAGCACGACTCTCGGGGCGCGAGCGTTAGAGACAGTGAAGTCAAGGCCGAGGGCACCATTGCCGGCGGTGATCGTCGCTGCCGACACGCCGCTCTTGAGGGCATTCCACCCGGAGGCGTCGAGATTTTCAAACATCGGCATGCGGCGCGACACGGGCTTCTCGACAGTAAGGTTGACAGTCAGCTCGCAGTCGTCGCGGCGTCCCGTGACGGCGACACTGCCGTTTTCAAGACCTTTGACGACACCGCGCTCGTCGACCGAGGCGATTGAGGCGTCGGAGACTGACCACGAGAATGCAGCCGGGGCTACTTTGAGATACTCCGTGCCGACAAGGCTCTGCAGCTCGACGGGCCACGAGCGGTAGCCGTCGAGAAGTACGTCGGTGAGACGCAGCTCTGTAGGCATGTCGTTGACGACATTGACGGCGATTTCAGCGCTCATGTCGCCGAGGACGGCGCGGAGGGCCTGCATACCCGTGCCGGCGGTCTCGAGGGTGACGCCGTCGACGATGGTGCCGAACTCAGGAGCTACCTCGAGGGTGAAGCCCTTGACGTCGGTGTCGACGAGGCGGCCATATTTGTTATATCCGTAGATTACAGGAGTGTATGAGCCGTAAAGCGGCAGCAGCACATGGGGGTCGGCGAATCTTATCGCTGTCTCTTATACACATCTCCGAGCCCACGAGACGTAGAGGAATCT
>CALZQD010000089.1 GCA_945828175.1 uncultured Bacteroidales bacterium
GCCCTGTCGACTGACAGAGGGCTGAATCATAAGGTATGATATAGCGAGAGCGGCGGCCGATTTCGGCCGCCGTGTTCGTCTTATCATAGCATCTCGAATGAGATGACGTAGATTTCTGTGATTGTGTGCTTTATCGTATTGCGGTCTTCCCAGTAACGGGTGCGTAGTGTTCCCTCGACGAGCATTCGTCGCCCTTTGCGGATATATTTCTCAGCAAATTCGGCGAATTTGTCGGTCATGACGATATTGTGCCACTCAGTGCGCTCGGGTATTTCGGCGCCGTTGGGCGCGCGGCGCGCCGGCTCGGTCGTCGCAAGCGGGAAAGAGGCTATCGGGCGCTTCTCGACAAACCTCATCTGCGGGTCTTTGCCCACATTGCCAAGCAGAATCACCTTGTTCATTTTCCGGCCGATGCTTTAAGGCCGTTGATGACAGCCGCGGTGAAACCCGATTTCTCCATAGCGTTCAGTCCCTTGATAGTCAGGCCGCCGGGCGTCGTTACGTTGTCGATGGCAGCCTCGGGGTGAATCTTCTGCGCCTCGATGAGAGCGGCAGCGCCCTCGACCGTGCGGCAGACATACTCGCAGGCCTCTGAAGCCCTGAAGCCGAGCTCGACACCGCCCTCAGAGGCAGCGCGGATATAGCGCATCGCGTAGGCTATGCCACAGGAGCACAAGGCCGTAGCGGCGCCAAAGAGGCGTTCGTCGACAATAGCGGTCGTGCCTATTGAGTCAAACATCGTCTTGAAAAGATCCTCGAGGCTGCGGGCGCGGCCGTTGAGACAGACGAAGGTCATGCTGCGTCCGACGGCGGCTGCGGTGTTGGGCATAACGCGGGCGATGGCGGCGTCGGCAGAGCCGGCTCCGAGAGCCTCGCGAAGGTCGTCGAGCGTAAAACCGGGAACAAGCGACGCTACGGCCGTGCGGCTGAAGTCGATTGCCGGAGCGACTTCGGCGATGACATCGGGCAGGACATAAGGCTTGACAGCGAAAATGACGACATCGGCGTCTTTGACTGCCTCGACATTAGAGAGAGTCACGGCTACACCATAATCGGCGGCGAGAGCGTCGAGTTTGCCGCGCGAGCGGTTGCTGACCGTCACGCTATAGCCTGCACGCGAAAGGCCGGCCGCGATGGCGCCGCCCATTGCGCCGGCGCCTATGATAGAAATCTTTATCATTGTTGAAATATATATTTTAGAGCTTGTCTGACTATAAATTTCACAAAAATACGAAAAATATATAGGATTTTAGTAATTTTGCATATAGTTTACCATGAATTACCACATCATCTCACATATCGAAGTCCGCATGGGCAACCGCAACGGTCTCTCGAAAGGCTCTAAAATCTACGACATCGTCATCGACAAGAGCCTCGGCGGCGACATCTTCAAAGGCTACGTCTACGACAGCCCCTTCAACCTCTGGAAGACTTGCAACCTCATCGACTACAGCACCTGGTTTGCCAACAACGACTGGAATGCCGACGCTGTCACACAGCCCGAAATCAACCTCGCCAACGACGAAATCTCGCTCGTCCTCCCCGACGGCATGGGCGCTTCGCAGTGGCAGGGCCAGCTCCACATCAACACCGACATGGCGTCGTCTGCCGCAAGCAACTACGACTTCTCAATCTTCTTCCTCTCGGCCGCCTCACATCCCGGCGTGACCGTCAAGCTCCACCCCACCGGTGACGACGGCAACTTCTACTGCGAGGCCAAAGTTCCCCTCGAGGGCGGTGTCGGCAAAGCCTTCTATATCTCCAATGTCGGCGGCCTCGACGCCCAGAAGCTCACCCTCACCCTCGACTTCGCCGGCGGCGAACCGGGCAGCGAGATTGTCATGAGCAACATCGTCTTCAAAGACCACGCCAACGACGACGGCACAGTGCTGCCTCCCGCTGTCGAATTCGACGACGCCCGCAACCTCTTCAACGGCTTCAGCGTAGCCAACATCTCAACCTGGTTCGCCAACAACGACTGGAACGCTGACGCCATCGCCCAGCCCACAATCAACCCCACATCCGACGGCTACTACTTCACAATGCCCGACGGCGTCGGCGGCTCACAGTGGCAGGGTCAGGTTCACTTCTGGACCAGCGTCGAGACATCGGCCGCTAAGCACTACGACTTCTGCGCAACCGTCACATCGACAGAAGACTGCCCCAACGTGACTCTCAAGATTCAAAACGGTGACTCACTCGGCGCAAGCACCGACGACGACAACATCTTATTCATCGTCGCCAACTTCCCCGTCAAGGCCAACACGCCTTACACCTACTACTTCGAGAATCTCCCCGGCATCGACACCAAGAACCTCCAGGTCTGCGCAGACTACGCCGGCACACCCGGCGGCGCTGAAATCACAGTGTCGAAACTCCACCTCCAGGAACACCTCTAATAGTAACTCTGATTATAACACCGTGCGATTCATAATCGCATCTGTCTAAGCTAGACCGCCCGGACTTCGCGAAGAAGCTCGGGCGGTTGCTGTTTAAATCTATTCATGCGCCGCCATCACCCAAAAAGCAACCCGAGCTTCCTCACGAGGCCCGGGCGCTTGCTTTGTCTAATTTGTTTATGTTTCTATAGATTGTTAAAGGCGTTGTTTTTATAGATTGTTTAGTTTCAAAAAACCATGATTATCAGAGGATCAGACTCAGACTCGCGCCGACGATTGTGCCAAGGACGACTGTGGCGGCAATGAAGATGACTTCGAGCACGATGCCTGTTATCACCACTGTCTTCGATGCGCTCGGTGCCTTGAAAAGCACGCAGCAGGCCAGCCATGTCAGGGCAATGCAGGGTATCATTATCATCATCAGGGCGCAAAGAACCGTCGAACAGCCCAGCACGACGCTGTCATACATCTGGAAATTGAGGTTCTGAAGTATCACCTCGCTACCGGTGGCGACGTATGCGATCATACCTGTCAGCACAGCCATAAAGGCGACGAACAGTGCGAGCGCGGCCATCGATGAGAACATGCCGATCAGAGCCATGATACATTTGGCTGCGACTGAGACGACAGTAGCGAAAAAGTTTGACGAACCCGACTGCTGCGCCGGCACTCCCTGATAGGGAGGAGGTGTCGACGAGAGCACCGACTGGCCGATGTTATCGACCGTCACGGGAGCGCCCTGCATGTTGAGCACACGCAGCGGAGTGTTTGCCGGCGGTATCACCATCCACAGCATCATATAGATCAGCAGCAGCGGCCAGAAATATGAGAAGAGCATCAGCACGACATAGAATATGCGCATAATCGTCGCATCCCAGCCGAGATATGTCGCCAGACCGCCCATGACACCGCCGAAAACTTTGTTGTTGACGTTGCGGTAGAGATGTTTCTTGACCTTGATGGTCATATAGTCGGGGTCGTTGCCGCCGTTTTGGAAAACACCCGCGCCGCTGCCGGCTGCGTTACCGGCCGTATTGCCGCCAGGTTGAGCGGCTGCGCCGTCATAGTCGCTCGCGTCCGAGAGATCTGACGGACGGCCCATAGTCTCGATGACCTTGTTGACATCTGCGTAGGTGATGACATTGGCGCCCTCGTTGATGCGGGCCTCAAAGAGCTCCGATATGCGGCTCTCGATGTCTGAGACGATTTCGGCGCCCTCGTCGCCGGGGAAAGCGTTGCGGAGCTGGAAGAGGTAGTTCTTGAGAAGATCGTATGCGTCTTCGTCGATGTAATATACTTTGCCGCTGATATTGACTGGTAATGTTTTTTTCATTGTACAGGTGTTTGGTTGTTGTTGTTGTTGATGTTGATGAGATGGTTGATTGTGTGGCTTATTTCCTGCCACGATTTGTGAAGCTCGACGAGAAATGCCCGCCCGGTGTCGGTTATCGAGTAATACTTCCTCGGCGGCCCCGAGGGCGACTCCTCCCACCGGTAGGCCAGCAGCCCGTCGTTCTTCAGGCGCGTCAGCAATGGGTAGAGCGTCCCCTCCATCACTATCAGGTGAGCCTCCTTCATCTGCGATATGATCTCCGAGGCATAGGCGTCGCCTTTGTCGAGGAGCAGCAAGACGCAGAATTCGAGCATCCCTTTGCGCATCTGTGATTTCAAATTTTCTATGTTCATATAGTCTGTGATTATTGGTAATCTTGTTTTGACTCTGCAAATGTATGAAGCCTTACAGTACTATGCAATACATAGTACTAAATATTTTCCAAATTTAACATTTATTTAACTTTTAGTCCCTCCCGATGGGGCAAATGTCATTGTTTTTACCTAATTTTGCAGCCAAGACATTATACTCACTAATATAAATGAACAAAATCGTTGAAAAAGAATACTTTTCAGAGCGTGTTGTCAAGCTCGTCGTCGAAGCGCCCCTTATTGCGCGCTCGCGCCGTCCGGGCCACTTCGTCATCGTCCGCTGCGGCGACAATGGCGAGCGCATACCTCTGACTATCGCCGACGCCGATATCAAGGCCGGCACCATAACCCTTGTCGTCCAGGCCGTCGGAGCCTCGACCGAAGCCATCTGCGCCCTCCGTCCGGGCGATTGCCTCACCGACGTCGCCGGGCCCCTCGGCCGCGCAACCGACGTCTCGCGCTGCGGCACCGTCGTCTGCTGTGGAGGCGGCGTGGGCGTCGCTCCCCTCCTCCCAATAATCAAAGCTATGAAAGCCTCCGGCAACCGCGTCATCAGCGTGCTCGCCGCCCGCAACAAAGACCTCATCATCCTCGAAGACCAGGTGCGCGAAGCCTCCGACGAAGTCATCATCATGACCGACGACGGCAGCTCGGGCCGTAAAGGCCTCGTCACCGACGGCGTCGAAGAAGTCCTCCGCCGCGAGCACGTCGACAAAGTCGTCACCATCGGCCCCGCCATAATGATGAAATTCGTCTCCCTGCTCACAAAGCGCTACGACGTGCCCACCATCTGCTCGCTCAACACCATCATGGTCGACGGCACCGGCATGTGCGGCGGCTGCCGCGTCACCGTCGGCGGCAAAATGCGCTTCGTCTGCGTCGACGGCCCCGAGTTCGACGCCCATCAGGTCGACTTCGACGAAATGATGATGCGCATGAAGGCTTACAACTAATCCCTATCGAATCCCCTTATCGCAATGGAATATAAAGAAACACAAGCATATAAGATGGCGCCCCGCGACGACGCCTGGCGCGAGGAACTTCGTCAGGCCCTTAGCGCCCGCGACCGCTCGGCCATAGCCCGCGTCGTCATGCCCGCCCTCGACCCCGCCTACCGCATCACCTGCAACGAAGAAGTCAATCGCGGCCTCGACCGCGAGCAGGCCGTCATCGAAGCCACACGATGCCTCGACTGCCCCGACCCGCAGTGCATCACCGGCTGCCCCGTCAGCATCAACATCCCCGGCTTCATCAAAAACATACAGCGCGGCGACCTCCACAGCGCCATAGCCGTCATCAAAGCCACAAGCGCCCTACCCGCCGTCTGCGGTCGCGTCTGCCCCCAGGAAAAACAGTGCGAGAGCCGCTGTATATATAATAAGATGAAAAAAGAACCCGTCGCCATCGGCTATCTCGAGCGCTTCGCCGCCGACACAGCCCGCAACGAAGCAGCCACCGACGCCAAAGCTGCCCCCACGCAGCGCGAAGCCTCCAACGGCATCAAAGTCGCTGTTGCAGGCTCAGGCCCCGCCGGACTCTCATTCGCCGGCGAGATGGCCCGCCGCGGCTTCGACGTCACCGTCTTCGAAGCCCTTCACGAAATCGGCGGCGTACTCAAATACGGCATCCCCGAGTTCCGACTCCCCAACAGCGTCGTCGACGCCGAGCTCGACTCGCTGCGCGCCATGGGCGTCAGATTCGTCACCGACACCATCATCGGCAAGACCCTCAGCCTCGACGACCTCCTCGCCGACGGCTTCAAAGGCATCTTCGTCGCCTCAGGTGCCGGCCTGCCCCGATTCATGGGCATCCCCGGCGAAAACCTCATCGGCGTCATGTCGAGCAACGAATACCTCACCCGCATCAACCTCATGAGCGCCGGACGCGGAGGCATGACCCCCGTCGCCAGCGGTCGCCGCGTCGCCGTCATCGGCGGCGGCAACACAGCCATGGACAGCGTCCGCACAGCCCGCCGCATGGGCGCCGAGCGCGCCATGATCATCTACCGCCGCGGCCTCGACGAAATGCCAGCCCGCGCCGAAGAAGTGCGCCATGCCATCGAAGAAGGCGTCGAATTCATCACCCTCGCCACCCCCGTCGAATACCTCGGCGACGAGCGAGGCCATGTCACCGCCATGAAGATACAGCGCATGACCCTCGGCGAACCCGACGAAAGCGGCCGCCGCAGCCCCGTCCCCATCGAAGGCGCCGTCGACACCATCGAAGTCGACGAAGTCATCGGCAGCGTCGGCGTCTCCCCCAACCCCCTCATCCCCTCATCCGTTGAAGGCCTCGAGGTGACACGCCGCGGCACCATCGCCGTCAACGAAGCCATGCAGTCGTCACTTCCCGTCATCTTCGCCGGCGGCGACATCGTCCGCGGAGGCGCCACCGTCATCCTCGCCATGGGCGACGGACGCCGTGCCGCCGCCTCCATGTCCGACTAACTCCTGAGCGCCAACAGCTGACAGACAGGTCCGTTTAAAAAAAAAAGTTTAAAACATCCGGCCATCCGCAAAGCGTGCAACAACGTCATTTTTTGTATTTTTTTACAAAAAAATTTGCATGACTGATAAAAACTCAATAATTTTGTATCGGTTATCTAAGAAAATGACAATTTGCTAACTCAAGCGAACCGTTTTTTCAAAATATATATGTTTTTATAGATTGTAGATTATTAGAGGGCTCTATCGGGAGATACAGCCCTTTTAACTTTTTTATACACGAGCCATCAACCTTGCCATTCGGAAGTGTTTAACAAAAATTAATCGTTGGCGGCTAAGAGCCTGTTTTTCATAATAAATGTTAAATCAGAGGTTGCATAGTTTGAGGCGAGTTTTGTTTTG
>CALZQD010000090.1 GCA_945828175.1 uncultured Bacteroidales bacterium
TGTCACGCCTAAAATCACGGAGCGATATCCCGAAAACCGCGAGACACACCATGTGCCCGAGCGCTTCAGAGCCATCCTTAAGCTCATCTACGACAGCGAAGGCAACCATAAGTGTATCGCGTGCGGCACCTGTGAGCGCAATTGCCCCAACGGCACAATCTCGCTCGAGACCAAAATGGTCGACACTCCTGCCGGTACAAAGAAGAAAAAACTCGACAAATATTTCTATGACCTCGGCAGCTGTACATTCTGCCAGCTCTGCGTCACCTCTTGCCCGACGGGCGCCCTCGAGTTCTCGAACGACTTCGAGCAGGCCGTCTTCACCCGCGACAAGCTTGTCAAGAAACTCAATTATCTCCCTGAAAAAGAAGAGCCGGCCCCGACGCCCGAAGAACTCGCCAAGGCCGCTGCCGAGCGCGAAGCCAAGATAGCCGCCGCCAAGGCCAAGGCCGCTGCCGCCAAAGCCGCCCGTGAGGCCGCCGCTGCCGCCGACGCCGACGCTCAGACCCCCAAAGAATAAAATAAGTAACTAAAAACCAAATATGGAATCATTAGGAAGTATCATTTGCTATGTAGTCGTCGCCCTGGCGATGATTGTATTCTCGGTACTTGCAGTCACGACGCGCAAGATTCTAAGAGCGGCCACTTACCTGCTCTTCACGCTTTTTGCCGCCGCCGCCGTCTATTTCATGCTCGACTACGAGTTTCTGGGCGCTGTCCAGATCGCGGTCTATGCCGGCGGTATCGTCGTGCTCTTCGTTTTCGCCATCCTGCTCACAAGCAAGCCCGGCGACAACTCCGAGAAACTTACTTCGAAGTCTAAAGTGCTCGGTCTCATCGGGTCGATTGCCATGCTCGTCGTTTCGGGCTACGCTCTGATTACCCGCTGCAACCTCTTCGAGGCACGTCCCGACATGGAGGCTCCGACGATGGACCGCATCGGCGAGACTCTCATGGGCACGGGTGCCGGACAGTATCTCCTTCCCTTCGAAGCAGTCAGTGTCTTATTACTCGCATGTATAATCGGTGGCGTCGTGATCGCCCGTAAACGTTAATTGCAATTATGGAAATCACAGCTATCTATTATCTTATACCGAGCCTCATAATGTTCTGCTGCGGCGTCTATGGCTTCATCACACGCCGTAATATGATTGCAATGCTCGTCTCGCTCGAACTCATGCTCAACGCCGTCGATGTCAACTTCGTCGTGTTCAATCGCTTCCTCTTCCCCGAGCAGATGGAGGGCATGTTCTTCACGCTCTTCGCCATTGCCATTGCAGCCGCAGAAACGGCAGTCGCCATCGCGATTATTATTAACATCTTCCGCTCGACCCGCAATGTCGACGTCCGCGGTCTGAACGAAATGAAATTCTAAGCATCATGGATTCTACCTTACCATTGTTAATTTTGACGATACCGCTGTTTATGTTCCTCTTCCTGGGCCTCCTTGGCGGGAAGATGAGCCATAAGCTCGCCGGTACGTTAGGCACTCTCGGCATGGGCACAGTCCTTGTGCTTGCCTACACGACAGCATTCACATATTTCTTCAGCGGCTCGTCTGAGTTTGTCAATGCAGCCGGCGAACGCCTCCAGGCTGTCATCTTCAACCAGACTTGGCTCGCCTTCACCGACAAGCTCGTCATCAAATTAGGCTTCCTCCTCGACCCGATTTCGGCGATGATGCTCGTGGTCATTACGACAATCTCGTTTATGGTCCACCTCTACAGCCTCGGCTATATGCGCGACCACCATGGTGTCTACGAGCGCGGCTTCCAGCGTTTCTACGCTTTCCTGTCGCTCTTCAGCTTCTCGATGCTCGGCCTCGTCGTTGCGACCAACATCTTCCAGATGTATATCTTCTGGGAGCTCGTGGGCGCTTCGTCATACCTGCTCATCGGTTTCTACTATACGAAACCGTCGGCAGTCTCGGCCTCGAAGAAGGCGTTTATTGTCACCCGCTTCGCCGACCTCGGTTTCCTTATCGGCATCCTCATCCTCTCTTATTATACAGGCACCTTTGACTTCACCGCTCTCACATCGATTCCTGTCGACGGTATGGCCGATGTATATCAGGTCAGCGAACAGACAGCGCTCAACGTCAAGGGCATCTTCGACAGCGCAGCCGCTTCGACCTTCATGGGCGCTTCGGTCATGACCTGGGCCCTCGTCCTCATCTTCATGGGCGGCATGGGCAAATCGGCTATGATGCCCCTCCACATCTGGCTGCCCGACGCAATGGAAGGCCCGACTCCCGTGTCGGCCCTCATCCACGCCGCCACGATGGTCGTCGCCGGTGTCTACCTCGTCGCCCGTCTTTTCCCGCTCTACCTCATGGAAGAATCGGCCCTCGAGATTGTCACGGTCGTCGGTGCCATCACCGCCTTCTACGCCGCGATGGTCGCCTGCACGCAGATCGACATCAAACGAGTGCTTGCTTTCTCGACCATCTCGCAGATAGCTTTCATGATGGTGTCGCTTGGTGTCGCTCGTCCCGATTTCCACGAAGGTCTCGGCTATATGGCCTCGATGTTCCATCTCTTCACCCACGCCATGTTCAAGGCTCTGCTCTTCCTCGGTGCCGGCGCTCTTATCCACGCCATCGGTTCTAACGACTACACCGCGATGCACGGCCTCCGCAAACATATGCCTATCACCCACTGGACCTTCCTCATCGGCTGTCTCGCCATTGCAGGCATCATTCCCTTCTCCGGCTTCTTCTCGAAGGACGAGATTCTGAGCTCTTGCCTCGGCTACAGCTGGGTCGCTTACTTGTGGATGTCGATGGTCGCCGGCCTCACCGCCTTCTATATGTTCCGTCTCTACTACCTCATCTTCTGGTGGAAAGAACACAAGACACCCGAAGGCCATCATGCTCCCCACGACCAGCCCTGGACGATGTCGCTGCCTCTGATTATCCTCGCCGCCATCAGCTGCGTCGCAGGCTTCATTCCTTTCGGCAAATTCGTCACATGGAAAGGCGAGTCCTATGACTTCATGGCCCATTTCGACTGGTCTGTCGCTTCTGTCAGCCTCGCTGTGGCTATCATCGCCATTGCGCTTGCTACGGTAATGTATAGAAAAGAAAACAGTCTCCCCGAAAAATTCAAAAACGCCCTGCCAAACCTCTGGCGCTGGTGTCACCACAGATTCTACTGGGACGAACTTTACCAGTTCATTACCCACAAAATCATATTCAACTGTGTCAGCCGTCCCATCGCGTGGTTTGACCGTCACATCATCGACGGCACGATGGACTCATTTGCCACAATGACAAACAAGGCCTCGGAATTTATCCGTCCCTTGCAGTCGGGCCAGATTCAGTATTATGTATGGATCTATCTCATCGGAGCCCTGCTCCTCGGTGGCGTAACATTGATCTGTCTCTTGTAATCAACCGGGTGATAATCATTTAATATAGTAATTATAATGTTTTCCAATATACTGATTTACTTCGTGGTGATACCGCTGTTAATGCTCGGCGGCCTCGCCCTCTGCAGGAACATCAAGCAGATACGCGCCGTTGCCGTTGTCGGCTCGCTCGCGCTTATCGGCCTGTCGACCTACGTCCTGCTCGAGTATCTGGCGATCAGAGCCGCCGGCAATGAAGAGCCGATGCTCTTCACAGGTTCGTGGACCTGGTTCGCGCCACTCCATATTAATCTCGCCGTCGGTGTTGACGGCATTTCGATAGCTATGCTTTTGCTGTCGTCGATAATCGTTTTCGCAGGTTCTTTCGCCTCCTGGCAGATTCCCCAGCCCAAGGCATTCTTCCTATGGCTGATATTGCTTTCGACCGGTGTCTTCGGCTTCTTCATCTCGATTGACCTCTTCACCATGTTCATGTTCTATGAGGTCGCCCTTATCCCGATGTACCTTCTCATCGGCGTCTGGGGCTCGGGTCGCAAGAACTATTCGGCGATGAAGCTGACTCTGATGCTCATGGGCGGCTCGGCATTCCTGATGCTCGGCCTTATCGGCATCTACTACCATTCGTCGACCGACAGCTCGTCGCTGACCTGGAATATTCTTGACATCGCCCGCAATGCCTCGATTGACAAAGGCTGGCAGTACTTCCTTTTCCCGATGACATTCGTCGGTTTCGGTGTCCTCGGCGCCATGTTCCCCTTCCACACATGGTCGCCCGACGGTCATGCATCTGCCCCCACGGCAGTCTCGATGCTTCATGCCGGCGTCCTCATGAAACTCGGCGGTTACGGTTGCTTCCGTGTCGCCATCTACCTGATGCCTCAGGCTGCCAATGATCTTGCTTGGATATTCCTTATCCTGACCGGCATCTCGGTTGTCTATGGAGCTTTCAGCGCATGTGTCCAGACCGACCTCAAATATATCAACTCCTATTCGTCGGTTTCACACTGCGGTCTCGTGCTCTTCGCCATCCTCATGCTCAACACCACGGCGATGACCGGCGCGATCATGCAGATGCTTTCTCACGGTCTTATGACGGCCCTTTTCTTCGCCCTCATCGGTATGATTTACGGCCGCACCCACACACGTGACATCCGTGAGATGGGCGGCATGATGCAGATTATGCCATACCTCTCGGTCTGCTACGTTATCGCCGGTATGGCATCGCTCGGCCTCCCCGGTCTCAGCGGTTTCGTCGCCGAGATGACAATCTTCGTCGGTTCGTTCCAGCAGGGCATGACCGACTATCTCGCAGGCCACGGCTCGCTTCGTCTCGTCTTCACGATAATAGCCTGCTGTTCGATTGTCATCACGGCAGTCTATATTCTCCGTGTCGTCGGCAAACTGCTCTTCGGGCCGGTTCACAACGAGCATCATCGTGAGCTCACCGACGCTACATGGTGGGAGCGCCTCTCGACTGCGACCCTCATCGTCTGCGTCGCAGCTATCGGCTGTTTCCCCAATTTCTTCAACAACTTGATTAATTTCACCTTCAGCCCCGAGATCTTCAAGGTGCTTGGTCTTAACTAATAAGGATTAATAGAAATGGATTACTCGCAATTTTTAGCAATGAAGCAAGAAATAGGATTGTTAATCGTATTCCTGTTAGTCTTCCTTTATGATACGTTTATGCCCAGGGCCTCATACGGCAAGTTGCCTGTCTTTGCAGCACTCCTTATGTTTGCCGTCACGGTCTGTGGCTTCGTCTGCCCCTCGGCAAGCGCCTCGTCACTCGCCTTCGCAGGCATGTATGAGACAAACGCCGTCGTTGCCGCCATCAAGAATGTCCTCAACATCGGTGTCATCATCGTCCTCATCCAGTCTGTAACCTGGGCCAACAGCCAGCCGATGGAACACCGTCGCGGTGAGTTCTACGAGCTCCTTCTCGTCACACTCTTCGGTATGTATCTTATGATTTCAGCCCGTCACTTCCTCCTCTTCGTCATCGGTCTCGAAGCCGCTTCGCTGCCTCTTGCAGCCATGGTCGCTCTCGACAAAAACCGTTACGAAAGCCATGAGGCAGCCGTCAAATATATCCTTACGGCAGTCTTCTCATCGGCAGTCTTCCTGATGGGTCTCTCGTTTGTCTACGGCATCGCCGGCTCGCTCTATTTCGAGAATATCTATTACGCTCTTTCAGCCGGCGAATCGACGCTGCTTGTCATTGCCGTCGCCTTTGTCATTGCGGGAGTCGGTTTCAAGCTGTCGCTCGTACCCTTCCACCTTTGGACTGCCGATGTTTATCAGGGTGCACCGACATCCGTCACATCCTATCTCTCGGTCATCTCTAAAGGTGCTGCGGCGTTCGCTTTCATGGTAATCCTCGCGCAGGTCTTCGGCGCCGTTTATTCGTCGGTGTGGGAGTGGATGCTTTATGCGCTGATTATTCTGACAATTACAGTCGGCAACCTTTTTGCCATCCGTCAGCGCAACATGAAGCGATTCCTCGCTTTCTCGTCAGTCTCGCAGGCAGGTTATATCATGCTCGGCATCATCGCCCACAACACGATGGGTGTCGCCGCCATGATTTACTACATACTCGTCTACATCTTCTCTAACCTTGCAGCCTTCGGTGTCATCGGTGCTATCGAGAATGCCAGCGGCAAAGTATCGATGGACGACTATCGCGGCCTCAGCAAAACCAACCCGAGACTCTCATTCGCAATGATGCTCGCGATGTTCTCACTCGCCGGCATACCTCCCTTCGCAGGCTTCTTCTCGAAGTTCTTCATTTTCACCGGAGCCATCAATCAGGGTTCGATAGCCATCTACGTCCTCGTGCTCATCGCCCTTATCAACACAATCATCTCGCTCTATTACTACCTCCTTGTTGTCAAGGCCATGTATATCAGCGAGGATAAATGTCAGATTGAGACATTCCGTTCGACTTGTTCAGAACGCCTCGGTTTGTGGATAACTGTCGGCGGTATCTTGCTGCTCGGTATCGTCAGCTGCGTCTATAGCGGCCTACTCGACATCACATCGGTCAGCGATTTAAGCGCATACTTCATCAACTGATGTTGATAACATAATTCACGTTTTTTTGCCCCGGGCTATCGCGGAGATATCCCGGGGTTTTTTATTAAGAAAGCACCTATTGTTAATTAATGTTAATGTGATTGATTTTTCTGCCCGAAAATTATGTTGCATAACATAAAAACATTAACTTTGCATCAGTTTTTCATGGTATTAGATTTAAGGTAAGAAGATTATTCGTCGTGATGACGAGTAATTTTTTTTATGTCCTTGTCTTAGCACCCGGCAGGGCGATAAAATGCTTGAAATAAAGCCGGTTGGAAAAACTTTCGTCAAAACATTCAAAAAAATTTGACAGAAAACAAAACAATGTGTACCTTTGCACACGGAAACGAAACACCACATCAAGGAAAGATGCCGGAGTGGTCGATCGGGGCGGTCTCGAAAACCGTTGTACCCTTACGGGTACCGAGGGTTCGAATCCCTGTCTTTCCGCCACCAAAAAGGCTG
>CALZQD010000091.1 GCA_945828175.1 uncultured Bacteroidales bacterium
ATTCCTCTACGTCTCGTGGGCTCGGAGATGTGTATAAGAGACAGGAGTTATAGAGGGGTCACGGAGGGCGCGGCACGCGGTGGTTCGGTATAATTTTTGTATCTTTGTAAGTCGCAAAAATGAGAATTATGTCTGAACAATATATTTCAGTAAAAGGCGCCCGCGTCAACAATCTCAAGGATATAAGCATCGATCTGCCTCGCGGCGAGTTTATCGTCGTGACGGGTCTTTCGGGCTCGGGCAAATCGTCGTTTGCCTTCGACACGCTGTATGCCGAGGGGCGCCGCCGCTATGTCGAGAGTCTGTCGTCGTATGCGCGCCAGTTCCTGGGCAAGCTCCGCAAACCCGAGTGTGATTATATCAAGGGCCTGCCGCCGGCAATCGCCATCGAGCAGAAGGTCAACACGCGCAATCCGCGTTCGACCGTCGGCACGTCGACCGAAATCTACGACTACCTGCGAATGCTCTTCGGCCGCGTCGGCCACACCTATTCGCCGGTGTCGGGCGCCGAGGTGCGCAAGCATACTGTCGACGACGTCGTCGCTGCCGCAGCAGCCTACCCCGAGGGGACCCGCATCGCCGTGGCCGCCCCTGTCGTGCTGCCCGAGGGCCGCACCTTCGAGGCCCAGCTCGACATCTATCTTAAAGAGGGCTTCAGCCGCCTGCTCACGGCCGATGGCTCGTTTATCGACATCGCCGACATTGTCGCCGGCACCGAAAAGATCGACGACCCTGCGACGGTGATGCTGCTGGTCGACCGTCTCGCCGTGGCCCGCGAGGGCGACGAGGTGTCGCGACTGGCCGAGTCGGCCGAAACGGCTTTCTTCGAGGGCCGCGACTGCTGCACGCTCGTCGTCTGGCACGACGGCACGACCGAGCGCCACGATTTCTCGAAGCGCTTCGAGGCCGACGGCATGACCTTCGTCGAGCCGAGCGAGCAGATGTTCAACTTCAACAACCCCTTCGGCGCATGCCCGACCTGCGAAGGCTTCGGCAAAGTGCTCGGCGTCGACGACAAGCTCGTCGTGCCCGACCGCTCGCTGACCGTCTTCGAGGGTGCCGTGGCCTGCTGGCGCAGCGATCTGATGAGCGAGTGGAAGCGCCGCTTCATCGCTGTGGCCGCCAAGCACGATTTCCCGATTCATCTACCTTATGCCGAACTGACGCCGGCGCAACTCGACCTGCTCTGGCACGGCGACGGCAAGGGCTCGGCTTCAATCGACGCCTTCTTCGAGTGGCTCGAGAGCCAGCGCTACCAGATACAATACCGCGCGATGATGGCCCGCTACCGCGGCAAGACCACCTGTCCCGACTGCCACGGCTCGCGTCTGCGACGCGACGCCGCCTATGTCAAAATAGCAGGCAAGACCATCTCAGATATCACGACGATGCCCGTCACCGACGCCGTCGCCTGGTTTGACGCCCTCGAGCTAAACGAGACCGACAGCCGCATCGCCGACCGTCTGCTCATCGAAATCAAGAGCCGTCTCCACTTCCTGCTCGAAGTCGGCCTTGGCTATCTGACGCTCGACCGACTGTCGAACTCGCTCTCGGGCGGCGAGAGCCAGCGCATCAACCTGGCGACCTCGCTCGGCAGCAGTCTCGTCGGCTCGCTCTATATACTCGACGAGCCGTCGATTGGTCTGCATCCTCGTGACACCGACCGCCTTATCGGCGTGCTCGGCAAACTGAAAAAGCTCGGCAACACCGTTGTCGTCGTCGAGCATGACGAAGAGATAATGCGCGCGGCCGACCGGATTGTCGACATTGGTCCCGACGCCGGCACGGGCGGCGGCCGGATTGTATATAACGGCCCCGTTCCCGCCGATGCCGCAGCCGCCGAGCGCGACGCGCCGCTGTCGCACACGATGCGCTATCTGTCGGGCTCAGAGACTATTGAGACGCCCGGGGCGCGCCGCCGCTCGTCGAGCTACATCGAGGTCAAGGGCGCCACGGAACACAATCTCAAGAACATCGACGTCAAGTTCCCGCTCGGGGTGATGACCGTCGTTACGGGCGTCAGCGGCTCGGGTAAGTCGACGCTGGTCAGAGACATACTCTTCAAAGCCGTCAACCGCGAGCTCGGCAATCCGGGCGACGCGCCCGGCCTGTTCAAGTCGCTCAAGGGCGACCTCAGCCGCCTGACGGCCGTAGAGTTTGTCGACCAGAACCCCATCGGCAGGTCAACACGCTCGAACCCCGCCACTTACCTCAAGGCCTACGACGAGATACGCACACTTTTCGCCGAGACGCAGGCCGCCAAGCAGATGGGCTTCAAGCCGGCCTACTTCTCGTTTAACGCCGAGGGCGGCCGCTGCGAGGAGTGCAAGGGCGAGGGCTCGATTTCAATCGAGATGCAGTTTATGGCCGACATCGTCGTGCCCTGCGAGTGCTGCCACGGCAAGCGCTTCAAGCCCGAAGTGCTCGAGATTACCTACCGCGGCAAGAACATCTACGACGTGCTCGAAATGACCATCGACGAAGCCATCGAATTCTTCGGCGAGAGCGACGGAGCGACCGAACGCCGCATCGTGCGCCGTCTGATGCCGCTGAAAGACGTCGGCCTGGGCTACATAAAGCTCGGCCAGTCGTCGTCGACGCTGTCGGGCGGCGAGAACCAGCGCGTCAAACTCGCATGGTTCTTAGCGCAGGAAAAGCCTCAGCCGACGCTGTTTATCTTCGACGAGCCGACGACGGGCCTGCACTTCCACGACATCAACATTCTGCTCAAAGCCTTCGACCGACTGCTCGAACACGGCCACACGCTCGTCGTCATCGAGCACAACATCGAGGTCATCAAATGTGCAGACAACGTCGTCGACATCGGTCCCGAGGGCGGCGAGCACGGCGGCGAGGTCGTCGCGACCGGTACGCCCGAGGAGATTGTCGCCGCGCGCAAAGGCCACACATGGAAATATCTCGAGCCGAAACTGAAATAAAAAATCGCTGCAGACGGTCGGTTTTTTAGATAATATATGTAATTTTGCAAGATATATGACAACAGAAAGAAAGTCAGTGTTTAAACGCGGCGCCGACGACGGCTTCTGGGCAGGCATCTATCTGTCGGTACTTGTCATCGCCTTGTTGCTGTCGGTCAAGTCGTTGCTTGCGGGCATGCTGGGCCTTGTGATGGCCGTCGGCGTACCTGTCGCGACATATCTGCTGCTCAGGCGCGCCTATCGCGCCGATTACGGCACTACGCGCTTCTCGGAGCTGTGGATGCAGGGCATATGCACCTTCTTCTTCGGCAGCCTGATAATGGCCGTGGCGCTGTATGTGTTCCTCGGCTACATCGAGCCGGGCTACATCTACTCGCTGGTCGGGCAGGCCGTCGACACCTACCGCGTCGTAGGCACTCCGCAAGCCGTCGAGATGGCCGACATGCTCCAGAAACTCGCAGACAGCCATATGCTGCCGTCGCCGATAATGGTGGCGGTCGACATGATCTGGACGGTGTCGTTCACCGGGTCGGTGCTGTCGCTGCTGCTTTCGCTGATTGTCAGAGCCGTGCCTCTGAAAAAGAGGACTTAACATGTAATAAACCGATTAGAGATGGATATTTCAGTTGTAGTACCGCTATATAATGAGGAAGAGTCGCTTCCCGAACTCGAGGCGTGGATTGCCCGCGTCATGGACGAGCATAAATTCTCGTATGAGATAATCTTTGTCAACGACGGGTCGACCGACGGCTCACGCCGGGTCATCGAGGAGCTCAGGAAGCACAATCCCAACGTCAAGGGCATATCATTCCGCCGCAACTACGGCAAGTCGCCGGCGCTCAATACCGGCTTCCGCGCGGCCAAGGGCGACGTCGTCATCACGATGGACGCCGACCTGCAGGACAGCCCCGACGAGATTCCCGAACTCTACCGCATGATCACCGAGGACGGCTATGACCTCGTGTCGGGCTACAAGCAGAAACGCTACGACCCGCTGTCGAAGACCATTCCGACGAAGCTCTTCAACGCCACAGCGCGTCGCGTCAGCGGCATCAAGAACCTCCACGACTTCAACTGCGGCCTGAAAGCCTACCGCCACAAGGTCATTGAACGCATCGAAGTCTACGGTGATATGCACCGCTATATACCTTATCTGGCCAAGCTGGCCGGCTTCAACCGCATAGGCGAGAAGGTGGTCCACCATCAGGCCCGCAAGTACGGCAAGACCAAATTCGGTCTCGACCGCTTTGTCAATGGCTATCTCGACCTGGCGACGCTCTGGTTTACAGGCAAATTCGGCGGCAAGCCGATGCACTTCTTCGGCCTGTTGGGCAGCCTGATGTTTATCCTCGGCTTCCTCGCCGTGGCCTTTGTCGGCGGCATGAAGCTATATCATATGTATTCGGGTCACAGCTATATACTTGTGACCGATTCGCCCTATTTCTACCTGTCATTGGTGCTGATGCTTCTCGGCTCGCAGCTCTTCCTGGCGGGATTCGTCGGAGAGCTTGTCGTGAGAAACTCGCCCAAGCGCAACGACTACGAGATTGAAGGCACAGTGGGATTCGACGAAGAGACGAAATGACAAGGCATAAGACAGTCATATCGGCTCTGGCGGCGCTAATGGTTTCGGCGGCAATGCTGCAGTCGTGCAACTCGACGGGCTGCACCGAAAACCGCAACGCCATACCTCAGGCCGAGTTTTTCTCGGCCGGCGACGAGGAGTCGATAACGCTCGACTCGCTCGAGATTGTTGGCGTCAACGCTCCGCGCGACTCGGTGCTGTCGGCGCCGGGAACGCAGGTGTCGAAGGTATATCTGCCTATGCGGCCGACGGCCGACGTGACGGCCTGGTCGTTTGCCTACCGCTGGAAGGCGCTCGACGACTCGCGGCTCAACGACACGATAACATTCGGCTACACGACGATACCCTATTTCACGTCGGAAGAGTGCGGCGCGACCTACCGCTATCATATCGACCGCATGGACTATACGAGCCGTCTTATCGACTCGGTCGCTGTGGTCGACTCGATGATAACCAATGTCGACAAGGTCTACATAAGAATATTCTTTAAAGTTTCAGACGCCGATGAATAGCCGCCGGACGAGCATACTGATTATTATGGCTGTCGCAGCTCTCGCTGTCATACTGCCGGCGACGGCACAGCGCCGCCGCATGACGCCGGTCGACAATCCGTCGACGATGACGCAGTCGGTCAACGAGACAAAGAACGACACGGCGCGCATCAACGCCGCCCGCCGCGCTCGCTCGGTGCATTACCATGACGACAATGGCAACGTTGTCTACCTCGACACCGTTACAGGCGAGGAATGGCGCGACTCGACGGCGATCATGGCCCTGCCGAAGATGAAATATCCGCTGATTTTCGAGGGCGCCGTCGGTATCAACATCTGGGACCCGGTAATGCGCGCCTTCGGGCAGCACTACGGCCTGGCCGACGCATGGGTCGAGCTGAGTCTCCACAACCGCTACAAGCCTATTTTCGAGTTTGGCCTCGGCCAGGCGAAATATACGCCGTCAGACGGCAACTATACCTATAAGTCGCCCACGAGCGTCTATTTCAGGCTCGGCGCCAACTATAATTTCCTCTATAACTCGTCGCCCGACTATCAGTTCTACGGCGGCCTGCGATATGGCTTCTCGCCGTTCACCTACTCGATAACCAACATCATGGTCGACTCGCCTTACTGGGATGAGACCGTGGGCTTCGATATACCGTCGCGCAGCGCAACGGCCGGCTGGCTCGAGGTTGTCTTCGGCCTGAAGGTGAAGCTCTGGGGCCCGATTTCGGCGGGGTGGAGCATAAGATACAAGAGTCTGCTCCACTGCAGCACGAGCGCCAACGGCAAACCGTGGTATATCCCCGGCTTCGGCACACGCGGCTCGGCCCTCGGCGGCAGTTTCTCGATAAGCTACACCCTGCCGCTGAACAAAGCTAAGGCCCCCGAGGTTATAGAAGAAAAGCTGCCCGAGACGGGAGAGATGCTTCCGCCCGACAGCGAAGAATAGGCATATGAAAAAGATAATCATCATCGGCGCATCGTCGGGCATGGGCATGAGGATTGCCACTGATTTCGCCCGCGCGGGCTGGCGTGTCGGCGTCGCAGCGCGGCGTCTCGACCGTCTTGAGTCAATAAAAGAGCTTTATCCCGACCGTGTCGCGTGCTCGGCCATCGACGTCACGGCTCAGGATGCGGTTGAGAAATTCGAAGACCTCATCGAAATGATCGACGGTATGGATATCTTCCTCTATGCCGCCGGATGCGGCTGGAGCAATCCCGACCTCGACGAGGCCAAGGACATGGCGACTATCGACGTGAATATCAATGGCTTTACGCGCATCGTCAACGCTGCCTACCGCTATTTCAAGGCGACGGCAAACGTCAGCCGCGGCCGCATCGCCGTCATCACCTCAATAGCGGGTGTGAAAGGTCTCGGCGTCTCGGCAGCCTACTCGGCAACGAAGCGTTACCAATGGACTTACCTTCAGGCGCTTGACCAGTTGGCTCATATGCAGCACGTCAACGTGTCGATTACCGACATTCGTCCGGGCTTCGTCGATACCGACCTGCTTGACAAGAAGCGCAGCTACCCGATGCTGATGAGCGTCGACTATGTGGCGCCACGCATCGAGCGCGCTATCATGAAGCGACGCCGTGTCGCCGTCATCGACTCGCGCTGGCTCATTATCAGCGGCCTATGGCGCGCGATACCCAACTGTCTGTGGCCGCACCTCGGCATCGACCTGTGAGGCAGGTTGTTATTTCTTCGGCTTTTTGAACAGCAGATATCCGACAATCGCGGCGGCAATGACGCCGGCGATAAATGAAACTATATACCAGCTGTCGGCCGGGTCGGGCTCGTTTCTGTGCGTGAGAACGTAGGCCATCGGCGGGAGCATATATACGACGAC
>CALZQD010000092.1 GCA_945828175.1 uncultured Bacteroidales bacterium
TTCGTTGTTGTATCTTGTTTCTTTTCTTTTTCAAAAATCAAAAGCAAGACATCTATTGTTGTTTTGCTTAAAGCAGGAACTGAAGAATCGTTTGCATCCTCCGCTCTCCGGACATATCGCTGTTTGTGCTTGGTTTAAGAAATTGACTCGAGATCAATGCTCTCTTGTACTACTCTTAATGTCTATTGTAATCGTTTCAATGTGCTCTGTTCGTCCGGCCGCTTGACCGAAACTGACTGCAAAGTTATAACCGATTTTTGAATCTGCCAAATTTTTTCGGTGATTTTTTTCGGCTGCCTCAGCAACGCTGCCGGACCTTGTCGTGCCTCCGGGAATCACCTCTGCCGCTGCAGTGGCTTAGCTCCCAAAAGCGAGTGCAAAGTTAGCGCTTTTCTCTATTCCCACCAAATTTTTCCGACTGTTTTTATGTTTTACAACATACTTTTTTTGACGAAAATTTTTAGGCCATCCTTAAACGGCTGGCACAGCGCGAGTTCTGGCACAACGAAATTATGGCCGAAAGTTGGGCGAAAATGGCCTTTTTGATGGTTGAGTGCTGATGAGGCGATTTTTCTATGGGAGGGTATAACATTTTTTCGTAATTTCGTAACAGTTTTTAAACACCGACCAGTCATGAAAAAATTCGTTGCCTCTATATTTCTATTGTGTATAATGAGCCTCGCAGGCCACGCATCTTCGCTCAGAGATGTGAGATTTCACGATATCACCAACGACACGACCCGGATAAACGAGATTCTCGACAAGGCGTCGTCATTAAAATATGGCAACGCGAGCCAGCTCTGCGGCATGATAGCACGCGAGTTTATCGGCAAGCCCTATGTGGCGCACACGCTCGAGGACAGCGTGGAGATGATAACGGTCAACATCGACGAGCTCGACTGCACGACGTTCGTCGAGACGGTGCTGGCGCTGGCCTACACGGTGAACGAACGGCGCACGTCGTGGCACGATTTCGTCTTCAACCTCGAGCGCCTTCGCTACCGCGGTGGCCAGCTCAACGGCTACGGCTCGCGACTGCATTATATCTGCAACTGGATGGCAGACAACACCTACCGCGGCAATCTCGACGACGCGACGCGAAATATGCCGAAGGTGTTCTATGTGACGCGCTCGATTGATTTCATGAGCGCTAACCGTGACAAATATCCGGCGCTGAAAGACTCGGTGGAGTTTGAGCGCATCAAGAACACGGAGATCGGCTACCGCAACCACCGTTTCCCTTATGTCAGAACAAACGACCTCGGCAACAAGGCGGTGAAGGCTGCGCTGCGCGACGGCGATGCCATCGCCTTTGTCAGCAATCTGAAGAATCTCGACGTGACTCACATGGGCTTTATCGTCATAGTAGACGGCGAGCCGCATGTGCTCCACGCATCGAGCAGCCACGGCAAGGTGGAGATTTCGGAGCTGCCGCTGCAGGAGTTCATGAAGAAAAACCGCCAGTTTATCGGCATCCGCATCATACGGCTCAAGGAGTAATGCATCATGGCTGAGGCGCCGGCTTCAGTCGGACATCGCCGAGGCTCCGCATTACCCTACCCTTCGTTATAGGCATAAAAAAATCCCCGACCGAGCGGCCGGGGATTTTTCCATAATATCGCAAATTGATTATGCCTGGTGCATTTTGGTCTTTTTGCCATAGCCGTAAACGGCAGCAGAACCGAGTTCTTCCTCGATGCGGAGGAGCTGGTTGTATTTTGCCATACGGTCTGAACGGCTTGCAGAACCTGTCTTAATCTGGCCGGCGTTTGTAGCGACGGCGATGTCGGCGATGGTAGCATCTTCGGTTTCACCCGAGCGGTGAGAGATGACAGCGGTGTAACCGTTGCGCTGAGCGAGCTCGACGGCACGGAGGGTCTCTGTGAGTGAGCCAATCTGGTTAACCTTGACGAGGATAGAGTTGGCGCAGCCGAGTTCGATACCTTTCTTGAGGTATTTGACGTTGGTGACGAAGAGGTCGTCACCGACGAGCTGGCAACGGTCGCCGATGAGATCGGTGAGGACTTTCCAGCCCTCCCAGTCGTTTTCAGCCATACCGTCCTCGATAGAGTCGATAGGATATTCGTTGATGAGTTTCTCGAGATATTCGGCCTGCTCTTTGCTTGTATATGTCTTGCCGTTGGCTTCTTTGGGAGCGCCGTTGTTGAGGTGGCTGTAGTGATATTTGCCGTCTTCGTAGAATTCAGAAGAAGCGCAGTCGAGGCCGATTGTAACGTCGCGACCGGGAACATAGCCGGCTTTCTCGATAGCCTTGATGATGCAGTTGAGGGCATCTTCGGTGCCTTCGAGTTTGGGAGCGAAACCGCCTTCGTCACCTACTGCGGTGCTGAGGCCGCGCTCTTTGAGGACGCTCTTGAGGTTGTGGAAGACCTCTGTACCCATGCGGATGCCTTCGCGGAACGATGTGGCGCCGATAGGACGGATCATGAATTCCTGGAAGCAGATGGGAGCGTCAGAGTGTGCGCCGCCGTTGATGATGTTCATCATGGGCACGGGGAGAACGTATGTGTTGCAACCGCCGATATATTTGTAGAGGGGAAGGTCGAGATAGTTGGCTGCAGCCTTGGCAACGGCGAGTGAAACACCGAGGATGGCGTTGGCACCGAGGTTAGACTTTGTGTCTGTGCCGTCGAGGGCAAGCATTGTTTCGTCGATCTTGATCTGATCGAGAGCGCTCATGCCTACGAGAGCCTCGGCGATAGGACCGTTGACGTTGGCGACTGCTTTGAGGACGCCTTTGCCCATGTAGCGGTTTTTGTCGCCGTCGCGGAGTTCGAGAGCCTCGTTAACGCCGGTAGAAGCGCCAGAGGGAACAGATGCGCGGCCGAAAGCGCCTGATTCGAGGATTACGTCAACTTCAACAGTGGGATTGCCGCGTGAGTCAAGTACCTCACGACCAATAATTTTTTCAATTTTCATAATTTAATCGATTTAAATATTGAATCAATATTTTGTGTTAAAGGATTTCGGTGTTTTATGCAGCGCAAATTTACAAATAATTTGCATCACGACAAAACATTAATGTTTAATATTAGTGGATTTAAGTTAAGAGTCGTCAGCGCGACGCCGGCTGAGGGCGGCACGGAGGGTCAGGGACGGAAAATCTGACGTCCCGGCAGAAGTGTTTCTGTCGGGACGCCTGATATTGTTGTTGACGCGGCACGCGCTTATTCAGCAGCGTTCTCTGTAGCTGTGGCTTCTGATTTCTCAGCGGCCTCGGCTGCGGCGGGAGCTGCGGCTTTCTTGCGAGAGCGGCGTGTTGTCTTGGCTTTAGCTTCTTTCTTGTCCTTGAGCATGTTTTCGTTGAAGTCGACAAGCTCGATGAAGCAAGTCTTGGCGTTGTCGCCCAGACGGTTGCCGGTCTTGAGGATTCGTGTGTAACCACCGGGACGTTCGGCGATCTTCTCGGCTACGACACCGAAGAGCTCTTTGATGGCCTCTTTGTTCTGGAGGTAGCTGAAGACAAGACGGCGGTTTACCATGTTGTCGTTTTTAGCTCTGTTGATCAGGGGCTCGGCATAGACACGGAGCGCTTTTGCTTTTGCCAGAGTGGTAAAGATGCGCTTGTGCATGATGAGCGAGATCGTCATGTTAGCGAGCAGAGCATCGCGGTGAGCTTTGGTGCGGCTAAGGTGATTGAATTTTTTATTGTGTCTCATCGTTTATTACTCTTTATCTAATTTGTATTTTGAAATATCCATTCCGAACGAGAGGTTGAGGCTCGTGAGGAGCTCTTCGAGCTCGGTGAGCGACTTTTTACCGAAGTTGCGGAACTTGAGAAGGTCGGTCTTGTTGAAGACAACAAGCTCGGCGAGAGTTTCGACCTCGGCGCTCTTAAGGCAGTTAAGGGCGCGCACTGACAGATCCATATCGACAAGTTTCGACTTGAGGAGCTGGCGCATCTTGAGCACTTCTTCATCAAACTCTTCGTTTGAGTCAGTCTCTGTTGCTTCGAGAGTGATTTTTTCGTCAGAGAAGAGCATGAAGTGGTAAATCAGGATTTTAGCAGCTTCCTTGAGTGCGTCCTTGGGGAGGATTGATCCGTTGGTCGTAATCTCGATGATCAGTTTGTCGTAGTCGGTTTTCTGGTCGACACGGAAGTTTTCGACTGAATACTTGACGTTTTTGATGGGCGTGTAAGTCGAGTCGATAGCGATGACGTTGACATCGTCGTTGGGTGTCTGGTTTTCCTCAGCGGGAACCCAGCTGCGGCCTTTGTTGACGGTCAGCGTGATCGTGAAACTTGCGTCCTGATCCAAATGACAGATGACCTGATCGGGGTTCATGACCTCGAAGGCTGTGAGAGCCTGGCCTATGTCACCGGCTTTGAAGACCTCCTTGCCTGACACAGTGATGGTGGTTTTCTCGAAGTCTGTATCCTCGACAGTCTGTTTGAGATCGACTTTCTTGAGGTTAAGGATGATGTTTGTCACATCTTCTTTAACACCGGGGATGACATCAAATTCATGCTTGACGCCGTCGATTTTGATCGACGAGATGGCGTAGCCCTCGAGAGACGAGAGCAGCACGCGGCGCAGGGCGTTGCCTACAGTGATGCCATAGCCGGGTTCCAAAGGCTTAAACTCAAACTTACCGTAGAAGTTGTCAGCTTCTAACATCAGGACTTTGTCAGGTTTCTGGAATGCTAAAATAGCCATGGATCTTTTTTGTGTTTTAATTTATTACTTAGAATACAACTCGACGATTAACTGCTCTCTGATGTTCTCAGGGATGTCCTCGCGTGCGGGAACATGAAGCAGCTTACCGGCCTTGAGAGTCTCATCCCATTCAATCCAGGGATATTTGCTGTGATTGAAGCCGGCGAGAGCGTCAGCTATGACTTCGAGAGATTTCGATTTCTCGCGGACGGCAACGACGTCGCCGGGTTTTACTTGGTAAGAGGGGATGTTGACGACCTCACCGTTGACGGTGATGTGGCGGTGAAGGACGAGCTGGCGTGCGGCGGCACGAGTCGGAGCGATGCCGAGACGATAGACGATGTTGTCGAGACGCGATTCGAGAAGCTGGAGGAGGATCTCACCGGTGATACCTTTGAGGCTCGAAGCTTTCTTGAAGAGGTTGCGGAACTGTTTTTCGAGAACGCCATAGGTGTATTTGGCCTTCTGTTTTTCACGCAGCTGGACACCATACTCAGATGTTTTGCGGCGTTTGTTGGCGCCATGCTGACCCGGGGGGAAGTTGCGGCGCTGCAACACTTTGTCGGCGCCGAAGATGGGTTCGCCAAATTTTCGTGCAATTTTGGTCTTTGGACCTGTGTATCTTGCCATTGTGTTTAAATCAGTTTTGTTGGGATTGTATCATAGGGCTTTTAGTGCAGCCGCGACCATAGAGAGGTGATAAAAATTATGGTCTATTCACGTTTGCTCTTATGATTCAGCCGAAGCTGAGAAAATCCCGGTAATAAGAAATTTGTTTATTTACTAAAAGCTCGAAAGTAAGGGTTTACTGTCTCAAATGTCATTAGGGCTTCAGAGAGACTGATATTAAACTCTTCTTCTCTTGGGAGGACGGCAACCGTTGTGGGGCAGCGGAGTAACGTCGATGATCTCGACGACTTCGATACCTGCCTGTGCGATTGTACGGATAGCTGACTCGCGGCCGTTGCCGGGACCCTTGACGTAAGCCTTGACTTTGCGGAGGCCGAGGTCGTAAGCGACCTTGGCGCAATCCTGCGAGGCCATCTGGGCTGCGTAGGGTGTATTCTTCTTAGATCCGCGGAAGCCCATCTTGCCGGCCGATGACCATGAGATGACCTGGCCTTCGCTGTTGGCTAAGCACACGATGATATTGTTGAAAGACGAGTGAACGTGAAATTGGCCTTCAGCGGTAACTTTGACGTTTCTCTTCTTTGCTGCGACTGTCTTTTTTGCCATAGTTTCTTATTATTTAGTAGCTTTCTTCTTGTTAGCAACGGTTTTCTTGCGACCTTTGCGGGTGCGGGCGTTGTTTTTAGTCGACTGACCGCGGACGGGAAGGCCGTTGCGGTGACGGATGCCACGGTAGCAGCCGATGTCCATAAGGCGCTTGATGTTGAGTTGGATTTCGCTGCGGAGGTCACCTTCGACTTTGTAGTCTGAGCCAATGACTTCACGCACTTTTGCTGCCTGGTCGTCGGTCCAGTCCTGTACTTTGATGCTTTCGTCGACACCGGCTTTGGCAAGAATGGTCTTTGCCGCGCTGCGTCCGATACCGAAGATATAGGTCAAGGCGATTTCACCTCTTTTGTTTTGGGGGAGGTCAACTCCCACGATTCTTACTGCCATATTTGATATTGATTATTTTTTCTGCAAAAATAACAAAAATTATCCTTGACGTTGTTTGTACTTGGGGTTTTTCTTATTGATAACATAAAGACGACCCTTGCGACGGACGATTTTGCTGTCGGGGGTGCGTTTTTTAACTGAAGCTCTAACTTTCATATCTTTTAGTGTTAATGGTTATTTGTATCTAAAGGCAATACGTCCCTTAGAAAGGTCGTAGGGCGACATTTCGACTCTCACCTTGTCGCCGGGGAGGATTTTGATGTAGTGCATACGCATCTTCCCTGAGATGTGGGCAGTGATTTCGTGGCCGTTCTCAAGCTCTACACGGAACATTGCGTTCGAGAGAGCCTCGACGATGGTGCCGTCTTGTTCGATTGCTGCTTGTTTTGCCATATATTAAATAAATCTATCCTGTAATACTTCTTCGACGTAGTCAAACGTTGTGAGGATCTCGACCTTGTCGTCGACGATCGCGAGGGTGTGCTCGTAGTGGGCCGAGGGTTTGTGGTCGCGCTGTCTCTTATACACATCTCCGAGCCCACGA
>CALZQD010000093.1 GCA_945828175.1 uncultured Bacteroidales bacterium
GTCCCAACCTTCCTTGACGCCGTTCTCGGCGATGAAGGCCGTGATAAAACCCTCGGCACTTGCGGTTGCCGCAATAGCGATGGCAGCAGCAGTAAGTAAAAATTTCTTCATGAGAATTGATTTTGACGGTTAATAAATAGTTTAAGGTATTTAAATATATAGTAAATAGTTGCTTTCGGAAGTTTTAATCAGATTCAAGAATTCGGTCGTCTCTCGCGAGAAAATTTAGACATAAATTTCATAACGGCAATTATTTAAGAGAATAAATTTCGCTATATTTGCAGGCAACAACAATCAACAAGCAAAACCGGAATTATGAAACTTCGAATACTCACGATAGCGGCTGCCATGGCGGCTATAGCGACGACGGCCGCAGCCCGCGATTACAGCAAAAGCGAACAATTGATATCTATGCGCGACGGGACGCGGCTCTACACAGCCGTCTACAAGCCGGCCGACATGGCCGAGGGCGAAAAGTCGCCGATTCTATACCTGCGCACGCCCTACGGCTGCCGTCCCTACGGTCAGGAGCCGACGAAATTCCTGAACGACTCGATCTACCGCCCCTATGTCGACGCGGGATATATCTTTGTGTTTCAAGACGTCAGAGGCCGCTGGATGAGCGAGGGCGAGTTTGTCAACGTCAGGCCGCTGCGCCAATCGGCCGACGGCATCGACGAGGCTACCGACAGCTATGACACGGTCGAGTGGCTCATCGACAGCGTCGGCGGCAACAACGGCCGGGTCGGCGTCAACGGCAACTCATACTGCGGCTTCTACGCGCTGATGGCGGCGGCGAGCGGCCATCCGGCCGTCAAGGCTGTGTCACCTCAGGCTCCGATAGGCGACTGGTGGGCAGGCGACGACCTGCACCACAACGGAGCGCTGGCGCTGATCGACGCGACGTCGTTCTCGCCGCAGCTGCGCGGCAGCGCCGACCACCGTCCGACTCCGACGGGCGACGGCTACAAGGCGCCGATGGGCAATGACGTGGGCCAATGGGCGATGGACAACACCGTCGCCGACGTGACGCGCTCGCTCGAGGGCAATGTGCCTTTCTGGCTCGAGATGACGGCCCACCCCGATTATGACGAATGGTGGAGCCGCCGCGCATCGGTCAACGCCACCGGCGGCATCACGGCGCCGATGCTCGTCGTCGGCGGTCACTTCGACGCCGAGGACCTCTACGGCACGATGGCCGTCTTCCGCGGACTCAAGCAGAACAGCCCGGCGACTGAGACACGCCTTGTGATGGGTCCGTGGGCCCACGGCGCATGGCGTTCGTCGGGCAAGGCCAACCGCCTTGGCGAGGCACGGTTCGGCGACGAGTCGCTGTCGCGCTATTTCAGAGACGATGTTGAGTTTCCCTTCTTCGAGCGCTATCTGCGCGACCGTGGCGAGGGCGGCGCGACCGCAGCGGGCGACATAATTTTCTTCACGGGCGAAAACCGCTGGCACCCCGTCGACGTCAGCCGCCGCGACACGACGGCGACACCCATCGACATCTATCTGACGTCCGAGGGGCTGAGCCTGACGGCGCCGACGGCGGCCAAGTCGAAGACGACATATGTCTCTGACCCGTCGAACCCCGTACCCTACTACCCCAATATCACGACGCGCCGCAAGAAGGAATATATGACAGCCTCGCAGGCCTTTGTCGACGACCGCGACGACGTGGTGACGCTGATGCTGCCGGCGCAGGCCGACACACTGAGCGTCGCGGGCCCGGTCGAGGTCGAGCTCTATGCCTCGATCACGACAACCGACGCCGACTTCGTGGTGAAGGTCATCGACGTGGCACCCGACAGCACTGAGATGCTCGTGCGCGGCGACATCATGCGCGGCCGCTACCGCAACAGCGCGTCGCAGCCCGAGACATTCACGCCGGGCAAGGTCGAGAAGATAGCCTTCACGATGCCCGACATCGCCCACACGTTCCTGCCGGGACACAGGGTGAAGGTGCAGGTGCAGAGCTCATGGTTCCCGCTCTTCGACCGCAATCCGCAGCAGATGATCGACATCTACAACTGCCGTGCGGAGGATTTCGTCAAGTCGGAGATAACGCTGCGCCACGACGCCGAGTACCCGTCGAAGATACGGCTCAGAAAGTTTTAGAGCCTGTTTCATTTTTGAAGAAGAATGTGCTGCCCGCCTCTGCTTTAACTTTATTATAAAACAGGCTCTTAGTCTAAGCTATTAAAGTGCGGCCTCGCTCTCCTCCTCGAGGCCGTATTGAGCGAGGGTCTCAACCCTCGCAGCCAACGCTCAGGCTCCAAGGGCTGAAGCCCTTGGTCCATAAGCTGCGCACTGGGAGGCAATAGTCTCCCGACTGTTGTCGTAACCTACCGGGTGATATTGCTATAGGCTCCCGCCTATCGCATCCCGGGCCATCCGGGCGCGCCTCGGCCTACGCGGCCACCATTAAAATCATCGCCTTGCAGGCGATTTTTCCCTATGTTATTCCAATGTTTATGCGGCCGTGACATGTGACGGCCCTACAATTCAACAACTTACAATAATTTACTTTTGTTCTTCCGGCCTTTTGTCTTGTGTTCTTTTCCCGAAACCGGGGGCCATCAGGGCGTGGAATAAAATTAGCGCCCTCTGATGTTCGCGAGTCATCAGGGGGCGCTTGCAGTTGTTTCATAGACAAAATTTCTTATTGCTGCCGTGCCTCGAGGAGCAGCTCGCCGAAGACGGCGATGTCGCGCGCCGTGATGGGCGGATTGGGGTCGGAGTTGACGGCGGTGTCGAGCGTGGTTTCTCCCGAAAGCACGAGGACGCCGAGGGCCCCGGCATTCTGAGCCATGGCGACATCGGTATAGATGCGGTCGCCGCACATGGCGATTTCATTGGCCTTGAGGCCGTGGCGGTACATGATGCCCGAAAGCATGTCGGGGTTGGGTTTGCCGATGACGATGTCGGGCTGACGGCCTGTGGCGTGAGCGATGCAGGTTGTCAGCGAGCCGCAGTCGACGAGGACTGTGGGCTGGTCGGTCGGGCAGACACGGTCGGGGTTGGTTGCGATATAGGGAATGCCCTGCGAGGCAAGATAAGCGGCGCGGCAGAGCTTGGGATAAGTCAGAGTGGTGTCGAAGGCGACGACGAGACACTGGGGCATCTCCTTGGCGTCGGGCTCGGTGAGCTCGAAGCCGGCGGCGCGGAACTCGGCCTCCATGCTGGGGGTGCCGACGACATAGAGAGTCTTGACGTCGGGCATCTTCTCCTTGATGTAGTCGATGGTGGCGACGGCGGTGGTATACATCTGGTCGTGGTCGGCCTCGATGCCCAGACGGGCGAGCTTGGCGAGATAGTCGTCGATGCTGCGCGTCGGGTTATTGGTCAGGAATGAGTAGCCTATGCCGTTGGCGGTGAGCATCGCCAGGAAGTCTTTGGTGAAGGGGAAAAGGGTCGAGCCCATGTAGATAGTGCCGTCCATATCGAGGGCGACGTGACGTATCCGACGACACGCGGCGAGGAGCTCGTCGTGTGTCATCGGGGTGATATAACGGTCGAATTTCTGTTCCACAGGAATTATTTATTTTCGTTTAACTGTTTTTCTTCTTGCTGATAGAAACGGTTGCTGCGCTCATACCCGTCGCGGGGAGCACTCCACATCGAGATGAAGGTGAGCGCGCCGAGGATGCCGACGCCGATGATGATGTAGAACACCATGTTCCAGCCGAATTCGTCGGCGACGATGCCGATGCCGATGGCCGAGAGGAACGAGCCTACATAGCCGAAGATGCCGGCGAGGCCGTTGGCGGTAGCCGAAGCCTCTTTGGTGGCGTGGTTGGCCGAAGCGATGCCGATAAGGGCCTGGGGGCCGTAGATGAAGAAGCCTGCCATAGCGAGGACGGCAATAGAGACAATCATCGGGAGCGAGGGGCAGAGGATGAAGATGGCCATGAATATGACGGCCATTGCCATACAGACGAAACACATGCGGTGGGCCTTGCCTTTGAAGATGTGGTCGGTGGCCCAGCCGGCGAAGATTGTGCCGATGATGGCGAAGGCTTCGAAGGTACCGACGGTCCAGGCGGCCTGCTCGATCGACATGTTGCGTGCCTCGGTGAGGAACTTGGGGCCCCAGTCGAGGATGCCCATGCGCATCACATATACGAAGACGTTGGCGATGCAGAGGGTCCAGATCCAGCGGTTAGTCCAGACCATGACCTTGAGGAACTTGGCGCGAGCGGCCGACTGTTCGCCCTTGGGGAGGTCTTTCTTGCCTGTCTTGGTGCCGGGGAGCTCGGGGAGGCCGACCGAACGGGGGTCGTCGCGGAGGCCGAAGTAGAGCCATGCGGCACCGGCGATGGCGAGTATCGCGGGGAGCCAGAAACACCAGCGCCATGCGTCCCAGTGCTGGGCGTAGCCGAGGATGGTGCGCATATTCTCCTCAGACGACATGTCGAGGTTGAGGTTCTTGGCGATTGTCTCGATAATCTGCTGGTCGCCGCTCATATCGCGGCCCATGCTGCCCATGATGTAGCCGCAGACGACGACGGCCATGAAGGCGCCGATAGAGTGCGACGTATTCCAGATCGACATCTTGGTGGCGAGCTCAGAGGGGTGAATCCACGAGGGAAGCAGGCGGGCGCAGGGAGGATAGCCCATGCCCTGGAAAAACTGGTTGAGCACGATGGTGACACCCATGACGAGGACGAGAGCCGTGATGAAGTCGGGGGCGGCGTCGATGCCCATAAGCCAGCCGCTGATGTTGACGCCGAAGCCGAAGATGAAGTTGGCGGCGGCACAGAGCAAGAGACCGATGGCCATGATGGCGCGGGCGCTGAAGCGGTCGACGACGAAGCCGTTGACGAAGCGCGAGAGGCCGTAGATGAGCGAGCCGATGCCGATGACGACGCCGAAGCTCGTGTTGGTGATGCCATACTGGGCGGTCAGGCCCGGCATGGCTATTGAAAAGTTCTTTCTGACGAAATAGTAAATCGCATAGCCAATCATCGAAACAATAATCGTCCTCAACTGCCAGTTCTGGAACTTCTTGACGGTCGCTTTGTCCCAGCCGGCATAAATGTTTTCTTTTGCCATGTTTTTCCGATACTTATTTAATGGTTAATTATTTCTGATTGGCTTTGATTGTAGCTTCGACGTCGAGGGCGTCGGCGATGACCGAGATTGGGTTGAGCACGGGGACGCCGGCGCTCATCTCGATCTGCCATTTGCAGGTCTCGCAGTCGGTGGCGACGAAGTCGACCTTAGCCTCGCGGATGCTCTCGAAGAGGTCGTGGCCGATGGCCTGCGAGGTCTCGTAGTTCTCTTTCTTGAAACCATAGGTGCCGGCGATGCCGCAGCACTGAGACTCGAGCATGACGAAGTCGACGCCGGGGATGCTGCGGAGGAGCTTGGTCGAATAGATAGCCCAGCCGAGTTTCTGCATGTGGCAGGGGGTATGGTAGGCGATGCGCTTCTTATAGTCCTTGCGGAAGACGAGCTTGACCTGACCCTGCTCTATCAGACGATAGAGGAAGACAGTGGCGAGGAGAATGTCGTCGCGCACCTCGGCGTTGTCGACGCCGAGCAGGTGGGGATATTCGTCGCGCATGGTGAAGATACAGGTCGAGCTTGTGCCGAGGACTGGCATTTCGTCGTCGATGACGGCGTGGCGGATTGACTTCATGTTGATCTCGGCGTCGTGGCGGGCGCGGTCGATGAGCTTGTTGGCAATCTTGGCGACGCCGCAGCAGCGCTCTTTCTCGAGCAGTCGCACGCCATAGCCGACGGCGTTCATAATCTTGACGAAGTCGCGGCCGAGGTCGGGGTTGTTATAGTTGACATAGCAGCCGTGGAAGTAGGCTACCTTGCGTTTGAAAGCCTCCTGGGTGTCGGCCTGCTTGCGGAACCACGACTCGAAGGTGCGGCCACTGTATTTGGGGAACGTGCGGTGACGGTCGACGCCGATGATGCTGTGCATAGCGCTCTTGACGACGGGGAGCTTGAGCATGAAGTTGGCGATCGGGGCGGCCGTTGTGGCGAGAGTGCCCATGACATCGGTCTCGGCGAGGATGCGGTCGCGGAGCTTGACGGGCTTCTTGTCGTATTTGAGACGTGCGCGCTGGATGATGTCGCCGATCTTGACGTTCGACGGGCAGGCGACCTCGCAGCGCTTGCAGTTGAGGCAGTATTTGAGGGCCATGTCGTAGAACTCGGGGTTCTTCAGACGGTAGCGCTCGCCGTCGGGGCCGGCCTGCTTGGGCCCGGGATAGTCGGGGTTGACGGCGAGAACCGGGCAATAGACGGTGCAGACAGTGCATTTGATGCACTGCTCGAAGTTGTCGGGGCTAATATTTTTAAGTTGGTATTCCATTGTCATCATTTTATCAGATTAGCGACATGTAAGGCCGTGAGGAGGGCGACGCCAGCGCCCGAGCCTTCCTTGAGGGCATCGTAGCCGCCGATAACCGAGCCGACGGCATAGAGGTTGGCGACAGGCTTGCCCGCGCGCAGGGGGTGGAAGCCGGCGTCGACGCTGACACCGAAGGTCATATAGGGCTGGCGGGCGAAGAAGTCGCGCTCATACCACTGCTCGCGGTCTTCGGGAGCCTTGACGTCGAGGCCGAAGACGGGCTCGTAGAACTTGTGTGGGTCGGCAACGACGCCGCGGCTGAAGAGGCCGCCGGTGGCGAGGATGAATGTCGTGGCCTCCATCTCGTCGTCGCCGAGGTTGGTGGTCATGACCGACTTGAGGCTGCCGTCAGCGGCGAAGCGGCCCGAGACGACATTGTCGCCGAGGAGGTAGGTGCCTGTCTCTTATACACATCTCCGAGCCCACGAGACGTAGAGGAATC
>CALZQD010000094.1 GCA_945828175.1 uncultured Bacteroidales bacterium
ATACATCCCTCGGCCTTCATACGCCCCAGCCCGTCGGCAGGCTCGCTCGGCGGCGTCGCCCGCAAGACCCGCGAGACAATCGTGCTCTGCGAGGCCGCAGGCTATAACAACATCTTCGTTGAGACCGTCGGCGTCGGCCAGAGCGAGACAGCCGTCCACTCGATGGTCGACTTCTTCCTGCTGATACAGCTCGCCGGCACAGGCGACGAGCTGCAGGGCATCAAGCGCGGCATCATGGAGATGGCCGACGGCATCGTCATCAACAAGGCCGACGGCGACAATGTCGGTCCGGCCCAGCTGGCCCAGGCGCAGTTCCGCAGCGCCCTTCACCTCTTCCCGCCGACAGCGTCGGGCTGGTCGCCCGAGGTACTCACCTACTCGGGCTACTACGAGCTCGGCATCGCCGAGGTGTGGGACATGATCGACCGCTACTTCGAGTTCGTCAAGTCCAACGGCTATTTCGAGGCCAAACGCCGCGAGCAGGCGCGCTACTGGATGTATGAGTCAATCGACGAGCGTCTGCGCGCCAACTTCTACAACAACCCGGCCGTCGCCTCGCTGCTGCGCGAGAACGAGGCCGAGGTGCTCGCCAACCGCCGCAGCTCGTTCATCGCCGCCCGCGACGTGCTCGACTATTATTTCAACCATACATTCAACGGTCTGACAAAATGAAGCTCAAGTTACTGATTATAATGGTCCTCGCGGCCATCCTCGCGCTGCCTGCGGTAGCAAAGAAAGAGCCCAAGGGCAAAGCCGACATCGAGTTCAGGCACAAAGTCTATGATTTCGGCACGGTCAAGGCTTCGAAGGGCACTGTCGTCCACGAGTTTGAGTTCACCAACACGGGCGACGCCCCGCTGATGATCATCTCGGCCAAGGCCGACTGCGGCTGCACGCGCCCCAAATTCGACGCCGCCCCCGTCAAGCCCGGCAGAAGAGGCGAAATCAAGGTCACCTTCATCACCGAAGGCCAGCGCGGATATATCTCGAAGGATATCAAGATACGCACCAACGCCCCCTCGGCCAAGCGCGTGACGCTTAAGATTACGGGCAACGTCATTCCCGACGAAAAGTAATGGCAACGGTATAAACCAAATGTGGAGATGCCGTCACGGTATCTCCACATTAGATAATAAACCAATCATTATCACATTTCTTGCAATGGAAAAAGTAATTTTGCTATGTACTATTAAAACCGTTGCCTGACGAAATGGTTCGCACGAGAAATAAAATTTTTTACGCCTTGTAGCGAATTTTTACTTAACCGACTGAGACGACGAATTGTAGCAGAATTGCAGAAAATATTATTTAACTACACTGTGCGACAAATTTGCACACATTCAGCATTATCTTTGCAGTGTAAGTTGAAACAACAGCGAAAACAAACATAAACATCAACATATGGAAAAGACAGAAAAGACAAAAAAGACAGCCGCCAAGAAAACGGCAGCCGACGACCCGCAGGCAGCGCGCCTCGACGCGCTCGCTCAGGCAATGGGCCGGATCGAGAAATCATTCGGCCGCGGCGCCGTGATGAAACTCGGCGACGACGTCATCGAAGACGTCGAGGTGATACCCTCGGGCTCAATCGGCCTCAACTACGCCCTCGGCGTAGGAGGCTATCCCCGCGGACGCATCATCGAAATCTACGGCCCCGAGTCGTCAGGTAAGACGACCCTCGCCATCCACGCCATCGCCGAGGCTCAGAAACGCGGCGGCATCGCAGCCATGATCGACGCCGAACACGCCTTCGACCGCTTCTATGCCCGCAATCTCGGCGTCGACATCAACAATCTGCTCATCGCCCAGCCCGACAACGGCGAGCAGGCGCTCGAAATCGCCGAGCAGCTCATACGCTCGTCGGCAATCGACATCATCGTCATCGACTCTGTGGCCGCGCTGACGCCCAAGAGCGAGATCGAGGGCGAGATGGGCGACCGCAACATGGGCCTCCAGGCACGACTGATGTCGCAGGCCATGCGCAAGCTCACCGGCACCATCGCCCGCACCAACACCACCTGTATCTTCATCAACCAGCTGCGCGAGAAGATCGGTCAGATGTTCGGCCCGACAGAGACGACAACCGGCGGCAACGCGCTGAAGTTCTACGCCTCGGTGCGTATCGACATCCGCTCGCGCGCATCTATCAAAGACGGCGACGACGTGCTCGGCAAGCGCGCCCTCGTCAAGGTCGTCAAAAACAAGGTTGCACCTCCCTTCCGCCGCGCCGAGTTCGACATCATGTTCGGCGAAGGCATCTCTAAGGCAGGCGAGATCATCGACCTCGGCGTCGACTACGACGTAATCACCAAGAGCGGCTCGTGGTTCAGCTACAACGGCACGAAAATCGCCCAGGGACGCGACGCAGCCAAGCGTGTGATCCAGGACAACCCAGAACTTGCCGAAGAGCTCGAGGAGAAGATTATGGCCGCCCTGCGCGCCGACGACGGCGAAGCTTCAGCCAAGGCCGCAGCTGCAAAGAAAACAACCGAGAAGAAAGCCGACGATGACGCCGCCGAGACGACAGCAGCCGTCAACGACGACAAGCTCTTCGACGACACTCTCCCCGACGACTTCTCAATCGAAGAAGACCTCTAAATAATTCCTGTCCATAGTTTAAAAGCGCCGCCCTCAGAGTTCGCTCCGAGGGCGGCGTTGTTATTGTGCTTTGAGCTTGAAATAAAAGAACATAAGAACAAAAGAGCACAAGAACAGAAGATAATAATTTAAATCTTATGTTCTTATGATATTATGCTCTTATGTTCTTTCACACTATCGTCGGAAAAGATGCAGGAGGCAACGACCTCACGGTCTCTGCCTCCTGCGGGATTTAGGCTGCTTTGTCTGCTAATATAATAATTACCTTATAAAGAGTCCTTATTATTAGTTAACACCTTTGACTGTTACGGGGATTGCCAGTTTGACAATTGAGATATTCTCGAATGTAACAGTTGCGTTGAGTGTCAGGTTGTAGCTCTTGTCGAGGCGGGTACCGAGGTTGTTGAAGGTGATGAGACCGTTTGCGTCAACATCGAAGGTAGAGCCCTGGACAAGGTTGCCGACAAATGTCTTGTAAGCATCGGTAGTCTTGTCGAACTCGTAGCTTACAGATACCTGAGAGGGATCGAGTTTGAACTTGCTGATTGCAACGTTCGAGAGACCGAGAGCGTTGTTAGCTACAATCCAGCTGTAGATTGTCTCGTTGTCGATGTCGAGGACTTTGACACTCTTAGCTGCATTCTGCGAGTCACCACCAATCTTGACACCGTCGATGGCTACACCAGCGAGGTTACCGGCCTTGAACGGGTTGATGAAGATGACGTTGAAGTTCTGAGTGCACTTCTCACCGTTGACGAGGTCAACATCGTAGTGCATCTTGACAGTCTTCTGAGCCTCGGCGAGAGCCTGTGTCAGAGCGATGTTCTGAGTTGTTACACCGTCGATAACCACGTCGCTGAGAGCTACGCCGGTCTGACCGGGATCGATGACGAAATTGATGCCTGTTGTGTTGGTGACAGGTGCGAGGTTGTAGTACTGGTAGATGTTCTTACCGTTGACCATCTTGAATACCTCGGCGATGTTAGATTCGAGCTTCCAGCCTGCTGCGGTCGGTTTGCCGATTACACTTACGCTGTTGGTGTTGCCAATCTGGTAGTTGGGGTTGAACTGATATACTGTGCATGTTTCTTTGACGTAGAATACCTGCTTGATGACGATGTTGCCGTAGCTGTATTCGTTGTCAGAAGGAATCTCGATTGTTACTGTATATCTTGCGCCTTCCTTGCCGGGATAGTTACCGTAGGTGTTGTTGGTAAGGATGTCGTTGTTGATATTGCAGTTGATCGAAGAAGTCTGAGTGGGAGCATTGCCGAGGAGAACTTCGAGCTCAACGCCCTGAGCAGCTGTTGTAGTGTACTTGGTACCTGCAGTAGCTGTGCCGGTCGAGAGGACTTTCTCTTCTTTAGGTCTGCCGTTCTCGTTCCAGACGCTGACGGTTACCTTATACTCGTTGTTGTTACCTGCATAGTGGTTCCAGAAGTGTTCGCTGTCGAGACCTGTGCGGCCATAGAGAACCTTGTTAACCTGCTGGTAGTCCATACCGGCTGCGAACGAGTAGGTAGCAGCGAGCTTGTGATATTCATAAGCATCGGCATTCTCGTATGTTTCCTCGATATTGGGCTGTTTGTCAGGTGTAGTGGGCTGGTTGCGGGTGATGTTGACTTTGATATAAGAAGAAGCCACCATCAGAGGCTCGAGGCTTTCGCCTTCTTTGCCTGTTGCGTTAGGTACCATGTAGGCATCAACTCTGACGACAGGTGTACGGCCGATTGCGGGAGCAAGATACTTGGCGGGGGTGTCACCTGCACCGGGGTTAGCGGGCTTGAGGTTGTCTTCGTTTACTTTGAGTACGCCGTCTTCGCTGAGAGTAACGAACCACTGCTGGTTGGTCTTCTGAGCGTCGTCAGAGATATACTCTGCGGGCAGAGAGTACTTGTAAGAGATACCGTCGAAACCGAGCTCTGTGAGAGTCTTCTGGAGAGTTGTCTCGTAGAGTTCTACATACTCAGCGATGTTGAGTTCGCCGGTGTAGACCATGTTGAGGTTGGGTTCTTTGGCGAGAGTAACGCCGACGGTATTCTGGATGAAGCTGCTTGTCTCAGCCCTGTCGTTGATGATAGCGTAGTCGCGGGTGTAGTAGAGTTTGTGGTTGCTCTTGGGGTTAGTGATTACACCGGTAACGGGAGTTGAAGACGGAGCGATGTAGTCGGTAACGAAGGGCACCTGACCGTTCCAGAGCTGGAGGGCAGCGATGTCTTTCTTGCTACCCGATGCGGCTGCTGTCTTGTTGTAGGTGGCAGAAACTGCGAGGACACCTTCTGTGTTGGCTTTCTCAACATCGAATTTAGCAACGTTCATCAGGTCTTCGAGGTCGCCGGCTGCCTTACGAGAAGTAGCGATGTCGCGGTTGATGAATTTAGCAAACGATGTCTCAGAAACAAATGCGTTCTGCGGGCTTACGCGATAGTAGAGCTCGACGATGTTCGACTTGTTCCAGTTGGTCTGGGGTGTGAAGGCCTTGGTCGAAGAAACGTATTTGTGCTCGTTGAGATAAGAGTTGATGTGGTAGAAAGGTTTGTCGGTTGTGGGATAGCCGCCTACGTTCGAGAGAACTGAGGGAATGAAGGCGAGAGTACCCATGGGAGTACCGAGCGAAATCTTGACAGTGGTCGGTTTGCCGTCGGCACCCTTGACACCGGCGATGGTCAGTTCGTTACCGCTATAGATGGCTGTGATGCCTTCGGTTGTGGTCGGACGCCAGCTGATGCCTGAGTCTTTAACAAACTTACCGTCCTGATAAATATCGAAGTTACCTGTTTCGGGATTGGGGACATAGTATTGTCCGGCAGGACCCTGAGGACCGGCAGGACCCTGAGAACCGTTACCACCGGCAGGACCCTGAGGACCTTGTGCGCCTGTGTCGCCCTTGTCACCCTTGGGACCCTGGGGACCTACAGCACCGTCTTCGCCGATAGCCTTGTAATTGGTCTTCTGGCCATCTTTATACCAATAGCCATCGTCGCCGATTGTCCAGGCTGTGCCGTTCGTACCGTTGGCACCGTCTTTACCATTAGTTACTGTGTAAGTTTTATTGTCACTCATGGTAAATGAGATACCATCGGCAGTCGAAGTGACGCTCTTGATAACCATTCCTGAGTTGATCAGTTCCTGCAGTTGGCCGAGACTGACGTTCATCTTGTCAATCTGGTTTTGCAGGTTGTCAATATCGCCATCATAGTCCTTGCAAGAAGTAAATGAAGCCGACATTGCTGAACACACCAGCGCTGCGAGTGTGAAGTTCAAAAAATGTTTGTTCATAATTAATGTGAATAAAAATAATTAATGTGAATTTCTATTGTGTTTGTTTTGAAAGGCTGTTGAAGCCCCTTATCAGGAGATTTTCGACAAAATTACGGCAATTCGGCGAAGTGTACCCGAAAAGCGTGTAGCGACATTGACACACCTGTGAGGTGATATTTGCACATAGCCTTTTTCCGGGGGCGCACAGCGCCTATTGTCTTGTTGCAAATGTAGTTGTAATTGGTGTGACAGCCTCCTCGGAGGCGTTGCATAATGGCTCCGCGAGCGAGGCGAATCGTGCTGCGGAGTGTTGTCAAATTTGCCGTTGTTGTGTTGCGATAATTGCGACTGCACCAATGTTTGTTTTTGTCGGGCTCGCGCGCCTCGCGGCGTCCGCGTCCGAAGGGTCCTGTCAGCGGCGGGTGTTTTCCCGCCTCTCGCGAAAGCTCAAAGACAGTTCTTCAAAGAAATCGCGGTCGAGGATAAGGGAGATTCGGCCGAGGAGATCGGTGTCGACAGAATTTTTCTGGAACAGCCGGTAGACGTTCGAACGGTCGAGGTGAAGCTTGCGGGCAAACCACGACACCGTGCGCTCCTGCGAGGCGAGTTCTTCCTTGATGAGTTGTCCGATAGGCAACATTGGCATCTTGGATGGACGACTGAATTCTTGCGGCACCGCCGGTCTGAAGGCCCCCATCTTTGTGAGACTCGGCGGTGCCCGGTGAAAAAAAAGCGCAGGGAGCCAGCTATTACTCCCCTGCGGGCATCGCCAAACGCCTACTTGAAAGTCAACAGCCCATTCACCCCACGCCCTACCGTTATATCTATACGTCAAAGCCGTCGCCCGGCCGGATATTAATCACAAATGGCTGAGCGGCTGTCTCTTATACACATCTCCGAGCCCACGAGACGTAGAGGAATCTC
>CALZQD010000095.1 GCA_945828175.1 uncultured Bacteroidales bacterium
CTTCTATTCTATCCGTTGAACTACCGGAGCGGCAATCGGCCTTTTTACGGCACTGCAAAGTTAAGTGTTTAATTCGAGACTGACAAATTTTGCTTATTGTCAGACATTGACTAATTTTGTAATCACACATTCAACCGATACCAAATGAAAAAATACAATTTCGACACGGTGATCGACCGCCGGGGCACTTCTTCGATGAAATACGAGAACCTCGACGCCGTCTTCGGTCGTCACGACGTATCACCTCTCTGGATCGCCGACCTCGACTTCGCCGTCTGTCCCGACATAGTCAAGACACTGCGACAGCGCCTCGACCATCCCATCCTGGGCTATTTCGCCTGTCCCGACAGCTACTGGAACGCCGTGATGTCGTGGCTCGAACGCCGCCATGGCCTCAAGACCGAGCGCGAGCAGCTCGCCTTCATCCCCGGCGTGGTCAAAGGCATCGGCTACGCAATCAATTTCTTCTCACGCCCGGGCGACAGAATCGTCATACAGCCGCCTGTCTACCATCCGTTCAGAATGGTCATCGAGGGCAACGGCCGTCAGGTGGTCGAAAATCCGCTTGTCTTCGACGGCGAGAACTATACGATGGACCTCGAGGGTCTCGAAGAGGTCGTCAGCCGCGAGAAGCCGACGATGATGATACTCTGCAACCCCCACAACCCCATAGGCATACAGTGGAGCGCCGAAACGCTGGCCCGCGTGGCAGCCATCTGCCGCAGCCACGGCGTCACCGTCGTCAGCGACGAGATTCACGGCGATCTGGTGCTCTACGGCAAACCCCATATTCCCTTTGTCGACGTCAGCGACGACGCCCGCGCAGTCGGCGTGACCCTCGGCGCACCGTCGAAGACTTTCAATATCCCCGGCCTCGTCAGCTCGTGGGTTCTCGTCAAAGACCCGACTCTGCGCGAAGGCTTCTTCCACTGGCTCGAGGTCAACGAGTTCAGCGCCCCGATGATGATTTCGGCTCTCGGCGCCGAAGTCGCCTACAACCATGGCGAGCAGTGGCTCGACGAGATGGTTGAGTATGTCGAGGACAACATCGACTTCGCCATCAATTTCGTCGACCGCCATATCCCCGGTGTCAGAATCATACGCCCGCAGGCATCGTTCCTCCTTTGGGTCGACTTCCGCGGCCTCGGGCTGTCTCAGAACGAGCTGATGGACCTTCTGCTCGACAAAGCCCATATCGCCCTCAACGACGGCACGATGTTCGGCGCCCAGGGCCTCGGTTTCGCCCGCCTCAACGTCGGCACACCGCGCACGGTTCTCGCCACGGCCCTCGAACACATCCGCGAAGCTGTCGTCAGCATGCCCTCGCACACGCAGCATGCCGCCGTGGCTGACGCCATAAACAAATAAAACGATGAATTTAAGAATCTTACCACCCGACGAGATACTAACGGCCACAATCGAGCTGCCGCTGAGCAAAAGCGTCAGCGCCCGCACTCTCATCATCGACGCCATCGCCGGGCTGCCGCTAAGCGAACGTGTCGCCGACTGCGACGATACCAAGGCTCTCGCCGCAGCCCTCTCGGGCAATGCCGCCGAGGTCAACATTGGCGCCGCCGGCACGGCAATGCGCTTTCTCACGGCCTACTATGCCGCCCGGCCGGGCTGTGAGGTCACTCTCGACGGCGACGCCCGCATGCGTCAGCGCCCGATCGGGCGCCTCGTCGACGCCCTGCGCCGCCTCGGCGCTGACATCAGCTATGCCGGCGAAGAAGGCTTTCCGCCGCTCAGAATCAAAGGCAAAGTCCTCAGCGGCGGCGACATCGACGTCGACGCCTCGGTCAGTTCACAATATGTCTCGGCAATAATGATGGTCGCACCGCTGATGAGCGCCCCGCTGCGCGTAAATCTTCCGGGCGACGTCGTTTCGCGCCCCTATATCACCATGACGGCCAAGATGATGGCCGAACGCGGCATCAGCGTCGACATCAATCCGACGCTAATCGCCATCGAGCCCGGCAGCTACACAGCCGCCACGACCGAAGTCGAGCGCGACTGGAGCGCCGCCTCCTATTGGTATGAGATTGCCGCCTTGACGGCAGGCTGGGTGACCTTGCCGGGACTCTCGCTGCCCTCGCTTCAGGGCGACAGCGCCCTCGCCGGCCTGTTCCCGCGCTTAGGCGTCCTCACCGAGTTTGAGGACGGCGCCGCCGAACTCTCAGCAACGCCCGACCTGTTCTCGCGCCTCGAGCTCGACATGAGCGACACGCCCGACCTCGTGCAGACTTTCGTCGTCACAGCCTGCGCCATCGGCATTCCTTTCAGACTAACGGGCGTCTCGACCCTCAGAATAAAGGAGACCGACCGCATCGACGCCCTCTGCCGCGAGTTACTGAAAATCGGCTGCGTCGTCAGCGCCGAAGGCGACGACGTTATATCATGGGAATGTGTGCGCCGCCCGATTTCCGAGCTGCCGCGCATCGACACCTACGGCGACCACCGCATGGCTATGGCCTTCGCACCCCTGGCCGTCTTTATTCCCGGCATAATCATCAACGACATCGAGGTCGTCAGAAAATCATATCCCGACTACTGGGCGCATCTGACCGAAGCCGGCTTCAAGCTCATCGATGCCGCGACTCCATTAACCGAACTTAACGAAGAAGAAGCATGACAGGCGCACTCATCATACTCGCAGCACTCATTGTCGTCGGCCTGATTCTGTATATCAACGAATATCTCGAGCACAAGCGCGACGCGGCGGCCGCCCCGACTGTCGTAGACCCCAAGGACCGCAAACCGGCCTCCGGCGGCGACATCCGGGAGGCTCAGGAAGCCGAGGGCAATCATGACAATCAGGATGGTGAATGCTGCGGCATGCACATCACCTGCGAGCGCGACTCGCTGCTGACGGCGCTCGCCGACAAAATCGAATATTACGAAGACGAGGAGCTCGACCGCTTCGCCGGACGCGCCGCCGACGCCTATTCGCCCAAAGAAATCGACGAATTCCGTGAAGTCCTGCTCACCCTCCGGCCCGAGGAAATCGCCGGCTGGGCGCGCAGCATACAGCTGCGGGGCATCACCCTACCGAGTGACGTGTGCGACGAACTTCTGATGATTGTCGCCGAGGCCCGCGCCGCAAAAACCAAGAATCAAGAGTCGTAAATGTTAGAATATCTCGATTATCCCTTCTTCCGTCTCGCCCTAATCGGCGTGGTGCTCATCAGCATCAGCGCCGCGATGATCGGCACATATATCATCACCCGGCGCCTCGTAGCCATCTCGGGCGGCATCACCCACGCCTGCTTCGGTGGTCTCGGCCTCGGCTATTACCTCGGCCTCAACCCCGCCGTCATGGCCGGTGTGTTCGCCATCGGCTCGTCGGCCTGTGTCGAATGGCTCTCGTCCAAGATGAATATGCGCGAAGACTCGGCTATCGCCGTCATCTGGGCTGTCGGCATGGCCATCGGCGTACTCTTTGTCTTCATGACGCCCGGCTTTGTACCTGAGCTCAATTCGTTCCTTTTCGGCAACATCCTGACGATTTCGACCGCCGATGCCGTCGCTTTCGCCGTGTTCACCCTGTTGCTCGTGGCCTTTTTCGCTCTTAAATATCGCCAGATTGTCGTCTGCGCCTTCGACCGCGACTTCGCCACCGTCATCAACCTGCCCGTAAAATTCATCTCATATACGATGACAGCCATGATTGCCGTCTGCATCGTCCTGACGATCAGACTCGTCGGCGTCATGCTCCTGATGTCGATGCTCTCGCTGCCGATGATGACCGCCGAAGTCTTCCATAAGGATTTCGGCAGAATGATGATAGTCTCAGTCATCATCTCGGTGCTCTGCGGCGTAGCAGGCCTCTTTGTCGGCACCCTCATCGACGTGCCCTGCTCGGCCATCATCGTCATCATCATGGCCGCGGTCTATATCATCGCCCGCGTCATTAAAATCTTCGTCGTCCGCCGGCATGTCAGAGCCTCTGCGCTCAGTATCGCCATCGCTCTTTCGGCCTCGTTGCTCCTCTCTTCTTGCATCACAAACGACACCGACAGCGATATCATCAGCGTTGGCGACCCGCTGCCGCAGTTCAGCGTCACTCTCGACAACGGTGCAACCGTCACGACCGATGACCTCCGCGGACATGTGTCGCTGATACTTTTCTTCTCGACCAAATGCTGCGACTGTCAGGAAGTCGTACCCATCGTCGACGAGATCTACAAGACCTATGCCGACCGCATCACCTTCGTCGCCATCAGCCGCGCCGAAGGGCCCGAAGAAGTCGCCCGCTTCTGGCAGAAAAACGGCCTCACGATGCCCTACGCCGCGCGCCCCGACCGCGAGATCTACAACCTCTTCGCAACGTCCGTCGTCCCCCGCATCTACATCAGCGACCCCGCCGGCGTCGTCAGCTACATCATGACCGACAACCCCAACCCCGACCGCGCCACCCTCACCACCGCCCTCGACAAACTGCTATAACCGAGCGCCGGGCAACCGCAGATTGCCGATTTACTCGTAGCCCTGACCGCCGAGGCGTTCAGGGTCACACCGCAGCAACAACCCGCGGCGCCCGCAGGCCGCCGATTGTCCTCATGCCGACTAAACTAATATTTTTGTCCCCTGCTCCAAGCTTTAACGAGGTACAGATAATTCCGATATCTCCGATAATTATAGTGGTATACTTTTCGATTACTATCTACACAAAAGAGAAAAGCTAACTATCTTTTATTCAGACAATTAGCTTTTCTAAAAGTGGTGCCACCAGGAATCGAACCGGGGACACAAGGATTTTCAGTCCTTTGCTCTACCAACTGAGCTATGGCACCTTGTTGCTTTTGCGTTGCAAAGGTAGGGAGTTTTGTTGAATTGTGCAAGCGTTTTGCGATTTTTTTATTCGCTGAGGGGCGTTTTTGTTCCAAAATACTACCGCAAACCATGGTTCAAAACCTTAAATTACAGCAGTTTGTAGCCTGTTCCTATTTTTTGTCTTCGAGGGCTTTGAGTAGGTCGGTGAGCTTGGCGCGGACGTCTTTGAGGCGCTCGATGGCGCGGTAGCGGCGGGTGACGCCGGTGCGGTTACGGCGTATCTCGGCCTCGGCTGCCTCGAGTTTAAGCCCTTTGTCCTTAACAAGATAGAAGATCAGACGCAGGATTTCGATGTCGGCAGGGGTGTAGAAACGTGTGCCGCCGGTGTTGCGACGGGGCTTGACGAGGGTGAATTTGCTCTCCCAGAAGCGCAGGGTCGATGGCGGCACGCCGAGGATATCGGCGACTTCGCGTATCTTGTAGTATTTTTTTTCGATGTTATCCATGGCGGCAAGGCTTTGATTATCAATCCATAACATGTCCGGCATTTTCAGCCTGGCGTATCATTTCGGCGTATTCGTCGGGGGTGAGGTCGTAGAAGTAGTAGTTGACGGGGTTCTGTGGCACGCCGCGCAGACGCACTTCGTAGTGGAGGTGTGAGCCGGTCGATTTGCCGGTGTTGCCGACTTTGCCTATCAGGTCGCCGCGCTTTACCTGCTGGCCGGGGCGGACGCTGATTTCGGAGAGGTGGGCGTAACGTGTTGTATATGAATATCCGTGGTCGATTTCGACGAGATTGCCGTAGCCGCTGTTCCATGCAGCCGAGGTGACGCGGCCGTCGCCGGTGGCGTAGACGGGCGTGCCGACGGGCGACGAGAAGTCCATGCCTTCGTGGAATTTGGTGGTGCCGTAAATCGGGTCGCGGCGGTAGCCGTAGCCCGAGGCCATGGCGCGGAGATATTTCTCTGATATAGGCTGGATTGCGGGGATGTGGTTGGTGCGGTCTTTGAGCTGATGGGCCTGGTCGGCGAGGAAGTCGAACGATTTGATCTGCGAGTAAATCATGTGGTCGAGCCGGTCGAGGCGCTCGACGGTCGCGCGGGTGAGGTCGGCGTCGCCCATGCTGTCGACGGCCTCGTAGTTGCGGCGGCGCTCGAGGCCGGCATAGCGGCGGGCGTCAGAGATGGGGTCGGCCTGCATCATGACGCGGTAGAAGTTGTTGTCGCGGGCGGCGATTTCCTTCATGACGGCGATGGCCTCGTCGGCGCGACGGTCGAGGACGTCGATCTGGGCCGACACGCGGTCGAGCTCGCCGCGCAGGCGTTTCTCGCGCGGCAGTTCGAAGAGGTTGTAGGCGAGGATGAGGGCGACGACAGCGACGACGATGCCGACTGCCGACTGGCGGAAGTAGGCCCGGTAGCGCGCTCCCGGCGTGGGATAGACGCGGTCATAGTTCTCCGTGGCGGGGTTGTAGCGATAGAATGCTTTCTGACTCATCCTGTTTATATATGGCTTAGATAGACATATAAGTGGAATTTGTTTTGCAAAAGTAATAACTTTAGACTAATTTTGCAGATTATTTTAGGATTTATTAAAAGTAGGACTATAATTACACTTCCCCAAATGCTTACAGCTAAAGAAATCAGAGAGTCATTCAAAGACTTTTTCAACAGCAAGAACCACCATATCGTACCGTCGGCACCGATGGTAATCAAAGACGACCCGACGCTGATGTTCACCAACGCGGGCATGAACCAGTTCAAGGATATAATCTTAGGTAACAAAGAGCCGAAATTCAGGCGTGTGGCCGACTCGCAGAAATGCCTGCGTGTCAGCGGCAAGCACAACGACCTCGAGGAGGTCGGCATGGACACCTACCACCACACGATGTTCGAGATGCTCGGCAACTGGTCGTTCGGCGACTACTTCAAGCGCGAGGCCATCGACTGGGCCTGGGAGCATCTCGTCGACGTGCTCAAGCTCAACCCCGACCGCCTCTACGC
>CALZQD010000096.1 GCA_945828175.1 uncultured Bacteroidales bacterium
TACACACTGCATATCGTCGGCAGCGTCAGATGTGTATAAGAGACAGGCTCTACTCTTAGACATTCAGGACTACGGCATCTGCAGCCCGGCGCGGAAGCGCAACGACTTCCACCGCGTAGCCACCGCCGTCTTTCCCGTCATCAGCAGCAATCCGAATAGTCTTCTGATACTCCATGCCCGCGCTGCCGTTCCTTATCTCTACCGATGGCCCGGCCTCAAAGAATACACCGACCCCTCGCTCGCCCCTCCCGACATCCCACTCAAAAAGCCCGACCCAACGATTCCAATACTCATACCATTGAGAATCAATCCCCTGGGATCCGAAACTCTCCTCCTTCCAACTTTCGGAGTAAAAGGCGAAAAAACCGACCCGGACACCCCTCCACGACCACTTTAGCGGCAGACATCCCCGCGCGTCTAAACCGACCAAACCGATGTCAAAAGAACATTGACATCGTTGGAAAACTATGGATCGAGGGCTTCAACCCTCGCAGCCAACTCACTGGTTCCAAGGGCTGAAGCCCTTGGTCCATATCAGCTTTTGTTTCTTTTGTCTTGTGCTCTTTTGTTTTAAATCCAAGGGAGGGGCGGAAAAATATTCTACCGCAAGATCAAGGCCCTGAACAACTATACGCCAGTCGAGCTTATGCGCAACATACGTCTGAAACGCTCGCGCGAACTGCTCGCCGGGACCCAGAAGACCATAGGCGAAATCGCCTACGAAGTAGGTTTCTCGACCCCGGCCTATTTCTCGCGCTGCTATAATGAAGGCTACGGCGAAACGCCGACCGACCTCTGCGACCGCCTCGCCACGAAAGGGTGAGACTTAAGCGTCTTTACTTTACGTCGCGTTTGAGGACGTAGACTGCGCCGGCGTAGTCGGGCTCGTTGGTGATTTCGTTGACGAGGTCGGAATAGACGACCTTGCCGTCTTCATCGACGATGAGGACCGCACGGGCCAACAGGCCTTTGAGCGGACCGTCGACAAGCTCGACGCCATAATCTTTGGCGAAAGCTGGCGAACGGAAGGCCGACGCGGTGACGACGCGCTGCAGACCCTCAGTCGTGCAGAAACGCGACATGGCGAAGGGCAGGTCCATCGAGATGCAGATGACAACGGTGTTGTCGAAGTCGGCGGCCTCTTTGTTGAAACGGCGCACCGAAGCAGCGCAGACAGCCGTGTCGAGGCTCGGGAAGATATTGAGTACCACGCGTTTGCCGCGGTAGTCAGAAAGCTTGACCTCCGAGAGGTCGGCTGCGGTGAGGGTGAAGTCGGGAGCTGTTTCGCCTGCGACGGGCACGTTGCCGCCTGTGTGGCAGGGTGTTCCTTTGAAATAAAGTGTTTCCATATATATATATCTTTAGTTGTTAATTAGCGGCAGATGTCACTGTCTTTTGTATAACAACGTCTGAGAGGTCATTGTTGAAGCCGTTGACGATTTCTTTGACCGTGGCGTCGCGGTCGCAGATGATGACGACGGGCGTCGCCGTGACGCCGCAGTCGCGCGCCAGACCGCGGGCGCTCATAAGTATGTGTTCGCCTTCGCGGCAGGGGCCGGTCAGCGCCTCGATGGCGTCGATGTCGTTTGAGATGAAGGCGAGGATGAGCACGGTCTGCATCGGCATCGTTTCGGCTGCGCGGCGAAGGGCGTCGACGGTGGCGCCGGCGCTGCCTGTCTCGCTGTCGAGGACGGCGATGATGACCGGCGAGGCAAAGCTGTCGTCCTTATGATGGGTATAGCGCTCGCCCGTGACTGTCGGCACCGAGAACTCGGGGAGCTTGCGCCCGGGCATGTTGTCGAGGCGGAAGTCGCTCTCGCGGAAGTTGCCGAAAGCGTCGGCATAGGCATCGATGAGGGCGTTCTCGGTGATGGCGCCGAAGGGGCGGATGCGGGTGGCGGGGTAGGTGTAGGTCGCCGTGATGGTCTGCTCGCCTATCTGGCCGGGATTGGCCTCGAAGTCGGCCGACACGGGCAGCAGGGTCTCGCGGTCGAAGGCATAGACGAATTCGAGGGCGTCGACGCCACCGAAGCTCCTGACGCCGTCGACGACGATGCAGCGGCGGCCGTTGACGGTCTTGTCGGGGTGATATTCGCAGCGATAGGTCGAGTCGGCGGCCATGTCTTCGAGCCGGCGGCCGATATACTGGGGCAGGAGGTCGGCAAACTGGGCGTTGTTCTGCACGCCGCCGTCGACCGATCCGCGGGGAGCGAAGGGAACAGGGTCGTCGGCATAGTGGTATTCCTGGAGGCGGTCGCCGCGGAAGCGGTAGTGGTTGCCGCCAGCATAGGCCGAGAAGCCGCGGCTGCTGTTGCCGTCTTTGTCGACGGCCCAGTCGATGACATATTCGGCGGGGGCGAGCGTGTCGCCGGCAGCGGCGCGGCTGAACATGCCGATTTCGTAGACAACGGGCCGGCGCGAGGTCGGCAGCAGCACTTCGTAGCGACAGTCGCCGCTGTAGTCGCCCATATCGGTGAGGGCGCGGCCGAGTGACTGCACGTCGGCGGGGACACCGCCCCGGAGCGGCATCACGGATATGGCGGCCAGCGCCGTGGGGAGAAATATTTTAAGGCTCTGCATAATGTGATTAGTTTATTTGGTAACAAAGATAGTCGGCAGAGAGTTCGCGGCCAAGAAAAAAAAACGTGTCGTGCGCGCGGTACAGAAAAAATCTTTATCTTTGCATTCAATATAAACTTAGTTTGTTTAAAAAAATCGCATAACCTAAATACCTTGATAATTATTTATAAAAAAACTATTTCTCAATGAAACAGATTAACTTCGGCTATCTCCTTTTTATATCGTTCGTGGCAGCGCTCGGAGGCTTTCTCTTCGGCTATGACACGGCAGTCATCTCAGGCACCATCTCGCAGGTGACCGAGCAGTTCGGCCTCAGCTCGCTCTCGTCGGGATGGTATGTTGGCTGCGCCCTCATCGGCTCAATCGGCGGCGTCGCCGTCGGCGGCATGCTCGGCGACTGGCTCGGACGCCGCAACGCGATGCTCCTCTCGGCCGTGATGTTCACGGCGTCGGCTGTCGGCTGCGCCCTCTGCAGCAGCTTCGACGCCCTCGTCGTCTGGCGCATCGTCGGCGGTGTCGGTATCGGCATTGCCTCAATCATCTGCCCGCTCTATATCTCTGAAATCGCTGCGGCGCAATACCGCGGACGCCTCGTGTCGCTCTATCAGCTGGCGATCACAATCGGCTTCGTCGGCGCCTATCTCGTCAACTATATGCTGCTCGGCTACGCTGAGTCGACCGAGCCTACCGAAGGCCTCTGGAGCCAGGTATTCGTCACCGAAGGCTGGCGCGGCATGCTCGGCATGGAGACCCTGCCCGCGTTGCTCTTCTTCCTGATTCTCTTCATCATACCCGAGAGCCCGCGCTGGCTGATGGCCCACAGCCGCCGTCACGACGCCGAGCGCGTCATCTCGCGCATCTACTCGACCGCCGCAGCCGTCAAGAGCGAGGTCGACGCCGTCAGCGCCTCGATTAAAGCCCAGAGCACCAGCGGCGGTTCGGCCAACGTCAGCCTCCTCTTCCGTCCCAAGATGTTCAAGGGCCTGCTCATCGGCGTCGCCATCGCCATCCTCGGCCAGTTTATGGGCGTCAACGCCGTGCTTTATTACGGCCCGACAATCTTCGAGAACGCCGGCCTCTCGAGCAGCAGCTCGCTCTTCTACCAGGTAATCGTCGGTATCGTCAACACCGTCACCACCATCGCAGCCCTCCTCATCATCGACAAGGTCGGCCGCAAGCAGCTCGTCTACTGGGGCGTGTCGGGCATGATTGTCTCGCTGCTCCTTATCGCCGGCTACTTCACCTACGGCGCCTCACTCGGTCTGCCGCCCGTGCTGCTGCTCATCTTCTTCATGGTCTATATCATGTGCTGCGCCGGTTCAATCTGCGCCGTCGTCTGGGTGCTCCTCAGCGAGATGTATCCCACGAAGGTCCGCGCCATCGCCATGTCGATAGCCGGTTTCGCCCTCTGGGTAGGCACCTACCTCGTCGGCCAGCTCACCCCCTTCATGCTCGAGAAATTCTCGGCCGCAGGCGTCTTCCTGATTTTCGCCGGCATGTGCGTCCCCTATATCCTCATCATGTGGCGCGGCGTGCCCGAGACAACGGGCAAGTCGCTCGAGGAAATCGAGAAATACTGGCTCGAAGACCCCGACGCAGTCGCCTCGGCGGCTTCGTACGCCGGCGACAGCCTCTAAAAGACAGTTACATAACGCTACTTTTTTAGCACAATTCAAAATATATTATGTCATCTAAACTAAAACAACTTATCGAGCAGTATCATACCGAACTCTATGATTCGGTGATACCTTTCTGGCTCGAAAAATCTGTCGACCACGAGTTTGGCGGCTACTTCACTTGCCTCGACCGCGAGGGCAAGGTATTCGACACAGACAAATTCATCTGGCTCCAGGGCCGCGAGGTGTGGATGCTGTCGATGCTCTACAACAACGTCGAGAAACGTCCCGAATGGCTCGAAGCAGCAGTCAAAGGCGCCGAATTCCTCAAAAAATACGGCCACGACGGCAACTTCAACTGGTATTTCTCGACCACACGCGAAGGCAAGCCCCTCGTCGAGCCCTACAATATCTTCTCTAACACCTTCGCCACGATGGCATTCGGCCAGCTCGCCAAGGCCACGGGCAACAAGGAGTATGAGAACATCGCCCTCGAGACATGGAAGCGCATCCTCGCCCGCCGCGACAACCCCAAAGGCAAGTGGAACAAGCTCGTCCCCGGCACTCGTCCGCTCAAGAACTTCGCCCTGCCGATGATTCTCTGCAACCTCGTGCTTGAAATCGAGCACCTCCTCGACGGCGACGCCCTCAAGAAGACTTCCGACGACTTCCTCAACGAGGTGATGAACGTCTTCATCCGTCCCGAGCTCGGCGGTCTCGTCGTCGAGAACGTCCTCGAAGACGGCACCCTCTGCGACTGCTTCGAAGGCCGTCACATGAACCCCGGCCACGCCATCGAGGCAATGTGGTTTATCATGGACCTCGGCCTCAAGCTCAACCGCCCCGACCTCATCACTTTGGCCAAGGATACCGCTCTGAAGATGGCCGAATACGGCTGGGATAAAGAGTACGGCGGCATCTACTACTTCATGGACCTCAAGGGCTGTCCTCCCCAGGAGCTCGAGTGGGACCAGAAGCTCTGGTGGGTACACATCGAGACTCTCATCTCGATGATCAAGGGCTATGCCCTCACCGGCGACGAGCGCTGCCTCGAATGGTTCAAGCGCATCCACGACTACGTCTGGACTCACTTCAAAGACTCAGAATTCCCCGAATGGTTCGGTTATCTCAACCGTCGCGGCGAAGTGCTCATGCCTCTCAAGGGCGGCAAGTGGAAAGGTTGTTTCCACGTTCCCCGCGGCCTCTATCAGGTCGAGAAGACCCTGCGCTACATCGCAGAAAACCGCCCCGACCTCGCCGAGAAATTCTAAACAAAGCAATCGAGATTAAGGGCTTTTGCCCCGATAAATCCCAATACCAAAAGCGGACGCCATCCCCGGCGCCCGCTTTGTGTATTATATGCCACTGTACATCTTGGTCTCAGGACTCGAGTGCTGCTATGCGAAAATCGAGGCTGCGCCTATTTTGACACAGCCTCAAAATTCAACTATTGGATTAGCTGCGTCTTCTACGTTCATATCAAGTGGGTTACTTTGATTTTCTTGTAGGTTTTGCCGGAGATGCCGAGGGCTGCGAGCGTAGTATCTTTGATGATAAGCTCGCCCTTTTGGAGCGCGGCAATCTCGCTTTTGATTTCCTGGAAGTCGCGACCTGACACACCGAACAGGTCTTTGATTACACCGTCGGCGATGCTCTGCTGCTTCATAATGAGCGGGTATTGAGCGTTGGCGTAGAAGTCAAAGTGCTTGCTCTTGAACTGGTCCATATTCTGCGTAGCGAGAATGATGGATAAGCCCTTGTTACGCCCGACCGCGATAAGGTTGCGGAGCGGTCTATTGTCGAAGTCGAGCATATAGTGTGCCTCGTCTATGATTGTGAAGTGGCGTATCTGCACATAATCTTCGCTGACAACCTGCTTCGGAAGTTGCTCGTAAATGTTATTGAGTTTCGAGATGATGAAGTACACGATAGCTTTGGCTATCGGGCCGTCCTTGGGGAAAGAATCCATCTTGACGATGAAGCATTCGTCGGTAAGGTTTACCTTATCGCTATCGGCAAACAACTTGTTACGGACAAGTTGTTTGAGGATAGACGAGATGCTATCGTCTTTGTCGGCATTAACCATGCGCGACTGGTATTCTTTCAGCATCAGCTCGAAAGTGATAGGCTTGCCGTTTGTCTTCTTGTATGCGCCGACAATGGCTTCGCTCAAACGGTTGCTCATATTCGCGCTCAACGTGCCTCGGTCAATAGCGCAAAGGGCGTTAGCCATTTCCGTCGAGTAGAGATTTATTTCGTTGAGCGGTCAGCTCGGATGTCCGTCAGGAACCTGCCCGATAGCCCTCACGGCTAAAGGGCCTGACCGCGCCCTCGGCATAGAGGCGGTGCCGGATGCCGATAAACGAATGACAGCGAAGCGATGGCGATAAATGAGCAAGGGAATTTTCGTGCCAGTGAGAGCAGAGGCAAGCTCGCCTTGGTAAAAATCCCCACTTCAAAGGGCATGATGCACGGTAAACTCCTTACCCATTCGAAAGTTCGCTATCGAGAAGCGGCCACTCCAAATGAAAAGCGGACTTCGGATCCAACCAAAGTTGGTGCCGAAGCCCG
>CALZQD010000097.1 GCA_945828175.1 uncultured Bacteroidales bacterium
AAAAAATGATGCACGCAAATTGCACGCAAAATAAACTTTATAATTAACAAAATATTAATCAGCAGTCACTTACGGCTGCGGGATTTTGGCTGGAAAGCGTGTAAGCGTCAAAAGCGCTTCGGGGGTTCGAATCCCCCTCACTCCGCAACGCGAACAAGGGGGATGAGAACCCTCTTATATATTAATGAGTCTAAGCCTTTCTCGCCTCAAACCTATTGACAACGTCGAGCAAATCTTCCGGTAAGTAAGCCTTAGCCTTATCAACCATCCATGCCGGTATCCCAAAACGAGCTTCTGAGAGAGAGCCTACAATGGCGCCCACCGTATCCGTGTCACCGCCATAAACTACGGCACGACGGATAGCATCCTCGAAATCTGTCGCGTTCGATGCGATGAATAGAGCCAGCGGCACACATCCCTGACAGGTAACATCGAAAACTCCTCGCTGAGGGAGATTAGAGAAAGGCGCATCACCGTAAAATTCTTTGGCCACCTCCTCGAAAATAGCCGGAGACTTCACGGCCGCTGTTCTCATTCTAAAAATGGCAACAGCGATAGCCACAGCACCTTTTATGCCCTCAGGATGATTGTGAGTTATCGCAGCCGAGCGTTCTCCCTCTGCTTTCACATTGTCTTCATTGTCAAACAGCCATGCTACAGGACTGACACGCATCGCCGAACCGTTGCCGAAGCTATTATATGGATGAGGGTCGGGGCGCATTACCCAATTGAAAAAATAGCTGCCGTATGCGCCCATCGGATGCGGATACTTTCGGCACCATTCCCTCATTGACGACTGATAATCGCGATGCCTCAAAATCGCATCCGCCACAGCAACCGTACAAATAGAGTCGTCGGTAAAATCGTTATTATCTGAGAATAACGGGAAATTATAGTCAGAGATGTTATTAAACTCATAACAGCTCCCTGCAATATCGCCAATAATCGCTCCTAACATATCCTATCGTTTTAATCAGTTGTTAATTAAATGCAAAGTTAAACAAAACACGCCTCACTTTCACGCCAATTGCCTTAATTGTCAAAGAGAATAGTTTCATCTACATGATACATATTGAACTATAGTCGTTTACCATGGAGCATAGCATCAAGCCGTCCCTCACCTCTTCAGTAGCAGTCGTCGTAGACGTGATTATATTCAATAGGGATTATTAGGGTCTATAACTATATGTCCCATATTATTGGTTTGGTTATTGCAGTAGCACATCTCTCTGTTATTTTTAGTGCATTATCTCGCTGGCAGACTAAAATGCAAAAATAGAAAGACTCGAAATAATTCTGCCTGGCAGAAATTATTTTGCGGATTTATCTAATTCTGTTGTGCAAATGTTGTGCAAATATGGCAAAAGAAAATTGCAGCTAACTGATAATCAGCTAACTGCAATTTTAAGGAGTTGCCTTGGAAGGATTCGAACCCTCACAGGCGGAACCAGAATCCGACGTGCTACCATTACACCACAAGGCAATTTTTCGCTTGGCACTGAGTGGCTCGCTTGCCGCTCCCTATCGTGCTTTTGCGAGTGCAAAGTTATGCTGTTTTTTTTATTCGTGCAAATTTTTTTGACACTTTTTTTTGTCGTTTTTTCAGACGTTGAATCTGAAGTGCATTATATCACCGTCTTGCACGATGTAGTCTTTGCCTTCGACCGACAAGCGGCCGGCGTCGCGGACGGGCGCTTCGCCGCCAAGGCTGACGTAGTCGTCGTATTTGATGACTTCGGCGCGGATGAATCCTTTCTCGAAGTCGGTGTGGATGATGCCAGCGCATTTGGGTGCTTTTGAGCCGCGGATGAAGGTCCAGGCGCGGACTTCGTCGGCACCGGCTGTGAAGAATGTCTGAAGGTCGAGCAGGGCGTAGGCGGCGCGGATGAGGCGAGAGACGCCTGATTCTTCGAGGCCGATCTCGTTGAGGAATTCCTGACGTTCTTCCCAGGTGTCGAGTTCGGCTATCTCGCTTTCGGTCTGGGCGGCGACGATGAGGAGCTGCGCGTCTTCGTTCTTGATTGCCTCGCGGACGGCGTCGACGTATTTGTTGCCGTTGACGGCTGAGGTGTCGTCGACGTTGCAGACGTAGAGGACGGGCTTTGAGGTCAGGAGGAATAGTTCGCGGGCGAATTTGATGTCGTCGGGAGTCTCGAATTTGACTGAACGCGCGGGCAGGCCCTGATCGAGGGCTTCTTTGATGCGACGGAGAACTTCGTACTGCATCTTGGCTGTCTTGTCGCCACCGGTCTGGGCTGCTTTCTGAGTCTTGGCTATGCGGGCCTCGACGGTCTCGAGGTCTTTGAGCTGGAGCTCGTAGTCGATTATCTCTTTGTCGCGCACGGGATTGACCGAGCCGTCGACGTGGGTGATGTTGTCGTCGTCGAAGCAGCGGAGGACATGGATTATGGCGTCGGTCTCGCGGATGTTGGCGAGGAATTTGTTGCCGAGTCCTTCGCCTTTTGAGGCGCCTTTGACGAGACCGGCGATGTCGACGATTTCGACGGTAGCGGGGACTATCGAGCGGGGATTACACATCTCGACGAGTTTTGTGAGGCGGTCATCGGGAACGGTGATGACGCCGACGTTGGGCTCGATGGTGCAGAACGGGAAGTTGGCCGACTGGGCCTTTGCGTTAGAGAGACAGTTGAACAAGGTTGATTTGCCGACGTTTGGCAGGCCGACGATGCCACATTGTAATGCCATATGCTATTGTTGTTTGATGCGTTGGTTTATTTTCGGGTGCAAAATTACGCAAAATCTGCTGTTTTTTATGTATTTTTGCAGACTATTTGAATTTGATTTGTAAATCCAGTCATTAGTATATATTATGAAACCTACATTATTTGTTCTCGCTGCCGGTATGGGCAGCCGTTATGGAGGCCTGAAACAGCTTGATGGCGTAGGCCCTCATGGCGAGACTATTATGGACTATTCTATCTATGACGCTCTGCACGCCGGATTCGGCAAGGTTGTTTTTGTCATACGTCATGATTTCGAGGATGCCTTCCGCGAGAAGATTCTGTCGAAATATGAGAAGCATGTACCCGTCGAGGTTGTTTTCCAAAGCATTGACGCGCTGCCCGAGGGCTACAAGGCTCCGGCTGACCGTCAGAAACCCTGGGGCACCAATCACGCAATACTGATGGGCAAATCGGCTATCAACGAGCCTTTTGCAGTCATCAACGCCGACGACTTCTACAGCCGCGACGCTTTCGAGGTGATCGCCAAGGAGCTTTCGCGCGAGGACCGCAAGAAAGGCGAATACTGCATGGTCGGCTTCCGTGTAGGCAACACGATGACCGAGAACGGCTCGGTGTCGCGCGGCGTCTGCACTACCAAAGACGGCAAACTGACCGACATCGTCGAGCGCACAGCCATCAAATTTGACGAGAACCACGACATCGTCTTCAACGACGAGAACGGCAATCTCTGCCATCTCGAGGCCAATGTGCCTGTGTCGATGAACCTCTGGGGCTTCACCCCCGACTACTTCGACTACTCGGAGCGCGAGTTCGTCAAATTCCTCGATGAAAAAATCGATGTGCCCAAAAGCGAGTTCTATATCCCCTCGTGTGTCGACACTCTGATCAAGAGCGGCGAGGCCACAGTCGATGTACTCGACACCAAAGCCAAATGGTTTGGCGTGACATATCCCGAAGACCGCCAGTCGGTTGTCGACAGTCTCGCCGAGCTTCACCACCAGGGAGTATACCCCGACCGTCTATTTTAATGGATTTTGAATTAAAAGCCACCGCTCCCGGCAGCAACGCCCGCGCCGGCGTGATTACGACCGACCACGGTCAGATCGAGACCCCCATATTTATGCCTGTAGGCACCCTTGGCTCGGTCAAGGGTGTCCACACGCATGAACTGCGCGACGACGTCAAGGCCCAGATAATACTCGGCAACACCTACCACCTCTACCTGCGGCCCGGCACCGACATCATCGAGAAAGCCGGCGGCCTCCACAAGTTCAACGGCTGGGAGAAGCCGATACTGACCGACAGCGGCGGTTTTCAGGTGTTCTCGCTCAGCGACAACCGCAAGCTGACCGACGAGGGCGCATGGTTCCGCAGCCACATCGACGGCTCGAAGCACCTGTTCACGCCCGAGAAAGTCGTTGACATACAGCGGTCGATAGGCTCAGACATTATGATGGCACTCGACGAATGTCCTCCCGGGACGTCCGACTACCAGTATTCGCGTAAGTCGCTCGACCTGACCAAACGCTGGCTTGCCCGCGGCTGGAAGCACTTCAACGAGACCGAGCCCCGCTACGGCCACCGGCAGGCGTTCTTCCCTATTGTCCAGGGATGTACCTATGCCGATCTTCGCCGCGAGTCGGCCCGATTTGTCGCCGACCTGGGCGCCGAAGGCAACGCCATCGGTGGACTTGCCGTCGGCGAACCGGCCGAGGTGATGTATGACATGATTGAAGTCGTCAACGAGATACTTCCCGCCGACCGTCCCCGCTATCTCATGGGCGTAGGCACTCCGGTCAACATTCTCGAGGCCATCGACCGCGGCGTCGACATGATGGACTGCGTGATGCCTACACGCAACGGCCGCAACGGCATGATTTTCACCCCCGAAGGCACGATGAATATGCGCAACCGTAAGTGGGCCGACGATTTCTCGCCCCTCCAGCCCGACGGCCCGTGCTATGTCGACCGCGTCTACTCGAAGGCCTATGTGCGCCACCTATTCATAGCAGAAGAACTTCTGGCGATGCAGATTGCGTCGATCCACAATCTCGCCTTCTACCTTTGGCTTGTCGGCGAGGCACGCCGCCATATCATCGAAGGCGATTTCAAGACATGGAAGACCGAAATGGTCGAAAAACTGATGAGAAGACTATAAGGCGATGTTCAAGATACTCGACAGATATATAATAAGAAAGTTTCTCGGCACTTATGTCTTCGCGATAGTGCTGCTCCTCGCCATCGTCATTATGTTTGATGTCAACGAGAAGCTCGATTCGTTTCTTAAAGCGCCGCTCAAAGCGACGATTGTCGACTATTTCATCAACTTCCTGCCCTACTTCGCCAACCAGTTCTCACCGCTGTTTACGTTTATCGCTGTAATTTTCTTTACGTCGAAGCTCGCCGGCAACAGCGAGATTATAGCCATGCTCTCGTCGGGCATGAGCTACAGGCGTCTGCTGCGGCCTTATCTCGTCTCGGCACTAATAATCGCCTGCTGCACATACGTTCTGAGCGCCTATATCATCCCGCCTGCAAACGTCAAGCGCATCAACTACACCAACACCTACGTCAAAAACAAGCGCGTCGATTACGGCGCCAACATCATGCTGATGGTGTCGCCCGGTCAAATCGCCTATATGAGCCGCTATGACAACATCACCAAGACGGGCATCAAATTCTCGCTCGAGTCGTTCGACGAGAACAAGCGCCTCGTATCGCGCCTAACTTCGCAGTCGATAAAATGGGACACGCTATATAACTGGCGCGTGAGCGATTATGTCATCCGTGACTTTGTCGGCGACCGCGAGTTTATCAAAAAGGGCATCCGTCTCGACACCATCATCCCCTTTGAGCCGCGCGACTTCCTGATTTCAGCCAACGACCACGAGAAGATGACGACGCCCGAGCTGGCCGATTATATCGACCGTCAGAAGATGCGCGGCGTCGGCAACATCAAGAGCTTCGAGGTCGAATATCAACGGCGTTATGCCATGACGGCCGCGGCATTTATCCTCACGGTTATCGGCATGGCCCTGTCGTCGCGAAAGGTCAAGGGCGGTCTCGGTGTCAACATCGGCATCGGACTCGTCTTGAGCTTCAGTTATATCCTGTTTATGACTGTGACGCAGACATTTGCGATTTCGGGCATGACATCGCCGCTCGTGGCTATGTGGATTCCCAATATCATCTACTCGATTATCGCCATCGTGCTATACCGGCGCGTCAGCACGCAATAAGAGACAGGCAACAAGAACGCAATGGCCTGTCTGTCAAGCGCAGACAGGCCATTGATTTTTTTAGAATAAATTACTTCTTGAGGTTCTGAGCGGCGTTGTGGGCCTTCTCGGCGAGAGAGTCAAGTGCTCCTGCGGTTGCCTCTTTTACTTTGTCTTTGAATCCGGCAAACTGGATCGCGCTGTTTTCGCGGGCGTCGTTGAGTTTCGTCGTGACATTCTCTTTGACAGAAGCATATGTACTTGCCGTCTTGTCTTTTAACTCGTTGAATTTATCGCCGGCCTGTTCTTTGAAGTCTTCGATACGGTCTTTTGCTGCGACCTTGCTTGCTGCGGTCGATACTTTTGCCGCTGCTTTTGCAATAGCTTCAGCATTAGCGGCTTCTTGTGCTTTTGAGTCCATAATATTGATAGTTTTTTGAAGTTTCAGTACTTATAAATAAACGTTCGGCGAGCGATAAAAGTTGGCTGATTTTTTGTCATGATTTTACCTTATTGCATTAATTTTGCATGTGACTGATGTCTGAATCAATAATTAGTTAAGAGATACCAATGGAAAGTAACGAACCGAATCCGGCCAATAAACAGCTGGAACTCTGCCTCGAAATAGCTCTCTAGGCGCATGCCGGACAGTATGACCTCGACGGCAATGCCGTGATACTGCATCCTTTAACCGTCGGGCTCGCAGGCAAGACGCCCGAAGCGCAGTGCGCCGGTTTTTTACACGACGTAGTCGAAGCTGTCTCTTATACACATCTGACGCTGCCGACGATATGCAGTGTGTAG
>CALZQD010000098.1 GCA_945828175.1 uncultured Bacteroidales bacterium
TTCTTCTTTTTTTTACAATTATCTACAATCTATCACTCGAAATGTCGGATGAACCTTATTTCTTTCTTCAGGATCATATAGCTAAAACAGACCGCACTTACGACCAGATGCTTCAGGCGGCTCGCAGCGGCAAACAGAATATTGTCGAAGGTCGGTCAGACGCTGCTTCATCTGCCGAAATAGAGATCAAACTTTTCGGTGTGGCCAAAGGCAGTCTCCACGAGCTACTCAATGATTACCTTGATTTCATGCGCACAAGAGACATAGAAATATGGACATCTGAACACCCGCGATTTAAGGCATTGAGAACTATGTGTATCAATAATAATGAAACCGCATTTTACACGACTCTGGCTCCATGTCTCAACGACACGGAACTCACAAACATGATTGTGACTCTCACTTATCAATGTATATCTATGCTCGACAAATTTATCGAACTCATTAAGGCCGATTTTCTTAAAAACGGCGGCATTAAGGAGCAGATGCGGCGGGCGAGGGTTGAGGCGAGAGGGTATTGAACGGAGGATTCGGGCGAAGAGGGCTTAACTTTGATATGATTTCGGGAGATTTGGGGGAATGGTGGCGACGTTTTGGCTGTTGCAGAAGTCATTTTTTCGTTGTATTTTTGCAAACTGTAATAAATCCAATCATTTCACCGACATGGCTGAGATAAAAATAGCGGGCATTATGCGCGCGGGCGCATATTCACCCAATCATATAGGCAACGACGCCGCCATTCTCAACATCGCCGCCGAACAGTTGCGCAAACGCGGCTGCGAAGTCAACATATACAGCGAGGAGCAGTTTAACTCGGGCGCTGTCACCGAGGACATCATCATCAACATGTGCCGCGAGCTGCGCTCTATCGACCTGCTGCAGAAGCGCGAGGACGCCGGCGCCCTGGTAATCAACTCGGGCTACGGCATCGAGAACTGTACGCGCGAACGCATGACCCGAATTCTCCTCGGCAGCAATATCCCCCACCCCGACAGCCTCATGGTCAACACCGACGAGGCCATCAAGGACAACCTCATCAAGGCGGGCATCACCCGCTGCTGGATCAAGCGCGGCGACTTCCACGCGATGCACAAGGAAGACGTCAGCTATGCTCGTCACCCAGAGGAGGCCCAGGAGGTGCTTCAGGAATATTTTCTGCGCGGCATCAAGCGCGCCGTCATCAACCGCCACCTCGAGGGCGACCTGCTGAAATTTTACGGCGTCTGCGACACGCCGTTCTTCTACTGGTTCTTCCCCTTCAAGTCGCCGCAGGCAAAGGGCGGCGCAGACAAGACTCCGGCCGGCTTCAACCCTGACTATCTCAAGAGCATCTGCCGCCGCGCGGCCGATGTGCTCGACATAAAGATCTATGGCGGCGACGCGATACTCTCGCCCGAGGGCGACCTGCAGATCATCGACTTCAACGACTGGCCAAGCTTCGCTCCCTGCCGCAACGAGGCGGCGCCATACATAGCCAAGTGCGTCATGTCGGCCATCAAGGAACACTTTAATAAAAAATCATAACCCGGCCATGAGACGCATCGACCCAAGCGGCGCCCCTCGCGCCGGACAGAAATTCCCGCTTTTCCCGAAACTCATCGCCACGTCGTTAGGCTTCGGCTTCCTGCCGGTGGCCCCGGGCACATGGGGCGCGATACTCGCCATAATACTCTGGCTGCCGCTCTATCTGTGGACTGCCCCGGCTGTCACCGTCGGCGTCACGGCCGCGGCTGTCGTGGTCTTCACCATCGCCGGCACATGGGCCAGCTCGGTTTCTGAGCTCTACTGGGGCAAAGACCCGGTGGTCGCCTGCGTTGACGAGACTGTCGGCCAGTGGATCTCGCTGCTGCCCGTCTTCGCCGGCTGTCCCTGGTGGGAAATCGCGCTGTCACTCGCCCTCTTCCGCTTCTTCGACATCGCCAAACCCCTGGGCATACGCGCCATGGAACGCCTGCCGCGTGGCTACGGCATGATGGCCGACGACATACTCGCCGGCATCTACTCGGCTGCGATAATCCTCGCCATCAACCACTTTATACTCTGATTATGGGCAAGATAAAGAAAGCAGGCGACAAGATTCTCAACAACGACTCGTTGTTTTTCACGTTCCTGAGGTCGATAGTATCGTCACAGGCGGCTTCATGGGCCGATCTGGCGACACGCATGCTGATGTTTACCTTCGTCTTCGCGGCGCTCGACCCCTTCTACCGCTCGAATCTGTCGGTGGCCTGCGGCGCGGCGCTCGGCGGCATCGTCAACTGCACGATAAACTACCGCTTCACCTTCCATGCGGCCGGGCAGAGCGTCAAGGCTGTCATCGTCAAGTATATACTCGTGTGGACAGGCAGCCTGCTGCTCAATATGTACGGCACGACATTCACCTGCGAGGCGCTGGCCCACTGGCAGTTCCTGCTCAACCTCGGCTTCACGCCCGACGGCATCTTCGCCGCTTCGACCCTGGCCGTGTCGCTGTTGGTGTCGTGGTTCTGGAACTTCGCCCTGCAGCGCTACTTCGTCTACCGCCCGTCGAAGTTCGACCCCTATGCCATCGCCATAGTCAACTTCCTCGGGTTCAAGAATCACAAAACTCAAAAACAATAATCAAAGCAACTATTCAACACAAAATATTTTTGAGATGGATATTAAACATACAGCAAAACAATCGCGCGACTCTCTCCAGCAAGGCATCTATGCTGTCATCAATCCTTTCGTGCGGCTGATGATCAAGGTCGGCATCACCCCCAACATGGTGACAACCGTGGGCCTTCTCGGCAACATAGCCGCAGCCGTCATATTCGTCATCGCGGGCTACCGCGTCGCCACGGGCGGCGAGCTCGACTACTCGCTCGTGACCTGGGCCGGCGGCCTCATCATCGGCTTCTCGCTCTTCGACATGCTCGACGGCCAGGTGGCGCGCTTAGGCAACATGACGTCGACCTTCGGAGCCATGTATGACTCGGTTCTCGACCGCTACTGCGAGCTCTTCACCCTCGGCGGCATCGCCTACTATCTCATCCAGCTCGGCGACATCATCGGCGCCCTCATCACCTTCGTCGCCCTCGTCGGCAGCATCATGGTGAGCTATGTCCGCGCCCGCGCCGAAGGCCTCGGCCTCGAGTGCAAGATTGGCTTCATGCAGCGTCCCGAGCGCGTCGTCGTCACCGCCGTCGCCTCGCTCGCAACCGGCATCACGGGCCAGTGCATCAGCCCGGCGTCGGACTTCAACCCCAACATCATCCTCGTCGTCGCCATGGGTATCATCGCCGTCTTCGCCAACCTGACTGCTTTCGCCCGCATCAACCACTGCCGCAAGCAGCTCACAGCCAAGAACCGATGATGAAATTCCAGACCCCAAGCCTCAAAGAGAGCGCTGTCTGCGTCGCCGCGCTGCTGCTGTGGCTCGCCGTGACAGCCGCCTTCATAGGCTTCCGTCCCGAGCATCCGGCGATGGCCGTGCTCATCGCGGCGCTGTTCTTTGTCAACGGCGCGACGCGACGGCTGATCGTGGCGCTAATACCCTTCTGCATCTTCGGCATCTCGTACGACTGGATGAACATCTGCCCCAATTACATGGTCAACCCCATCGATGTCGCGGGCCTCTACGAGACCGAGAAGTCGCTCTTCGGCATCACCACGGCCACAGGCACAGTCGTCACGCCCAACGAATTCTTCGCCTTGCACAACTGCACACTGATGGACTTCCTCGGCGGCGTTTTCTACCTCTGCTGGGTGCCCGTGCCGATTATCTTCGGCCTTTACCTCTACTTCAAGGGCCGCGAGGAGGCATACATCCACTTCTCGCTCGTCTTCCTTCTGGTCAACCTCATCGGCTTCACGTTCTACTACATCCATCCGGCCGCTCCGCCGTGGTATGTGGCGCTCCACGGGCTCGAGCCCGTGCTCAACACCCCCGGCGACACCGCGGGCCTCGGCCGCTTCGACGAGATGACGGGCCTCGGCATATTCAATGCCCTTTATGCCCGCAACTCAAACGTCTTTGCCGCGCTGCCGTCGCTCCACTCGGCCTACACGCTCGTGGCGCTCATCTACGCCCTGCGCTATAAGGCGTCGACAGCCTGGCGCATCGTCCTCGCCGTCGTCACCGTCGGCATATGGTTTACCGCTATATATACCTCTCACCATTATATAATAGATGTGTTGGGCGGCATCGCCTGCGCTTTCGTAGGCTTCGCACTCTTCGAGTACGCTCTGATGCGCATCCCCGCCTTCAGCCGCTTCATCGCCCGATACGTCGCATTCATAACCCCTAAGAAATAAGCAATGTCAGATAAAGAAACAACAGCCGAAGCGATACGTCCCGACGTGCTCAACTACGACGACATCCGTCAGATGGTGCCGAAGCTCGACGGCCACGAGAAGCTTGTCAACCGGCTGCTCAAATTCCTCTCGGTCGACAAGGTCAACGCCGTCCACGCCAAATGCTGCGACACGCCCGGACCAGAGTTCGTCAAACGTCTGCTCTTCGACGAGTTCAAGATACGCCTCCGCATCGACAACGAGCAAGTACTCGACCACCTGCCCGAAGGCGCCTTCATCACCGTCAGCAACCATCCCTTCGGCGCCCTCGACGGCATCGCCCTGATCTACCTCATCACGCGCCGCCGCCCGAAATTCAAGGTCATGGTCAACATGATTCTCAACCGCATCGGCGCCATGCGTCCCAACTTCATCGCCGTCGACGCATGGGCCTCGAACGACCCGGCCAAGCGCGCGGTATCGGTCAACGGCATCCGCGAGGCGCTGCGCCAGATAAAGAGCGGCGAGCCCATCGGCTTCTTCCCCGCCGGCGCCATGAGCAAGACGACGCTCTGCCACGGCCTGCAGGACCGCCCCTGGCAGAAGTCAATCCTTCAGCTCATCGAGCGCGCCAAGGTGCCCGTCGTCCCCATCTTCTTCCACGGCAGCAACAGCGCGTGGTGTAACTTCCTCGGACACGCCTGCTGGCCGGCCCGCTCACTACGCCTGCCCGCCGAGGTCTTCCGCAAGGTCGGCACAGAGATGCACATAAGCATCGGCGAGCCCATCTCGCCCGAGGAACAGGCCCGGCACTCACAATCGCCCGAAGCGCTCGGCGACTTCCTGCGCCAACGCACTTATGACCTTAAAAAATATAAGTGAGCCTAAACGACCTAAGAAAGAACTATCTCGCCTCACTCAAGTCGCTTGACACCGAGGAGCATATCGATCTGGCCTTCTACCGCCCGATAGGCTATATGTGGGCCTGCCTGGCCCGACGACTCGGAGTGACGCCCAACGTCATCACCGTCGCGGCCATCTTCATAGGCCTCGGCGCAGCTGTCGCTTTCTATTACAACAGCCTCGCCGTCAACCTCGTCGGCATCCTCCTGCTCGTATGGGCTAACTCGTTCGACAGCGCCGACGGCCAGCTCGCCCGAATGACCGGACAATATTCGCGCCTGGGCCGCATACTCGACGGCCTCTGCGGCGACATATGGTTTGCGGCAATCTATATCGCCATCATCCTGCGCGAGATAGCGACCTCGCCATTCTTCGGAGCCCACAGCTGGGTCATCATCGCGATGGCGCTCGTCACTGCCGTCTGCCACGCCCGCCAGGCCGCAATGGCCGACTACTATCGCCAGCTTCACCTTTATATAATCAAAGGCGAGAGCGGCAGTGAGCTTGAATCGTCGACGCGCCTGCGCCGACGCCTCGCCGAGACGACAGGGCTCTGGAAAAGGCTGACACTCAAAGCCTATATCTTTTACACAGCCTCACAGGAAGCCACGACGCCGCAGCTACAGCGCCTGCGCCGTCTCATCGCCGCGCGCTATCCCGGCGGCCGACTGCCCGAAAAGCTCCGCAGTGATTTCCGCCGACAGTCGCTGCCGCTGATGAAATACACCAACATCCTGTCGTTCAACTGGCGCACGATTGTACTCTTCGCCTCGCTCATCGCCGGACAGCCGTGGATCTATTTCGCCGTCGAGCTGACAGTCTTCAACGCGATACTTATATATATGGTGCGCAGCCATGAGCGCATCTGCCGCACGATGACAGAAAACATTGAAAATGGGCTATAATGATATCAAGGCCATAATCTTCGACTACGGCGGCACACTCGACACCGACGGCGCCCACTGGAGCGACGTCATCTATGGCGCATGGCGTGCCACGGGGCTCGACGTCGGCCGCGACGTCTTCTACAACGCATATGTCAGCGCCGAGCGCGCCCTCGGCCGCGGCGACATCATAGGCCCGGGATTCACCTTCGCCGACACACTCGACATCAAAATCGCCCTGCAGTTCGACTACCTCGCCTCGCGCGGGCTGCTGCCCGACGGCGCCGACAGCCTCGCCGGCGAAATCGCTGCAATCTGCCACAACACAGCCCTGAGCCACATCCGGCGCGCCGAACCGCTACTGCGCCGCCTCGCCGAACGCTTCCCGCTGGCGCTCATCAGCAACTTCTACGGCAATCTGACGGCCGTACTCAGCGACTTTGGCATCCGCGACTGCTTCAGCTCGGTCGTCGAGAGCGCCGTCATCGGTATCCGCAAACCCGACTCGCGCCTCTTCAGCATCGCAGCCACAGCTCTCGGCGTCAGCACGGCCGAGTGCCTCGCCGTCGGCGACAGTCTCGACAAAGACATCATCCCCGCAGCCTCGGTAGGCTGCAAGACCGCTCTGCTCGTCGCCCCGGGCGCTTTCGAAA
>CALZQD010000099.1 GCA_945828175.1 uncultured Bacteroidales bacterium
CGGTATACGCTCGCGGCTCCATTATCAGGGTTCACGCGCGCTGTAGTTCCTGCCTTTGGCCCATGCCTACGGCTGCGCCTTCGACATGCTCGTGCCGCTGGCTACGGGCACCCACGTCACCCTGCTCGGCAAGCTGCCGAGCCCGCAGCTGATTGTCTCGGCGATGAAAAAAGTCAAGCCTTCGCTCGTCATCTGCGTGCCGCTCGTGCTCGAAAAGATCTACCGCAAGATGATCGTGCCGATGATTTCGTCGCCCACCGTGCGCTGGGTTCTCGCTGTTCCAATGCTCGACAAGGCAATCTATGCGCGCATACGCTCGAAACTCGTCGAGGCCTTCGGCGGCAGCTTCGAAGAAGTCATCATCGGCGGGGCGCCGCTCAACCCCGAGGTCGAGGACTTCCTGCTGCGCATCAAATTCCCTTTCACCGTCGGCTACGGCATGACCGAGTGCGGCCCGCTCATCAGCTATGTGCCCTGGCGCCGCTTCGAGCCCAGGTCGTCGGGCCGCGTGCTCCGCGGACTCATGACTGCCAAGATTATCGCCGAAGACGGCTCTGAGCAGGGCGAAATCTGCGTCAAGGGCGTCAACGTCATGAAAGGCTATTACAAGAACCCCGAGGCCACCGAGGCCGTGCTCGACAGCGACGGCTGGCTACACACCGGCGACATGGGTACTCTCGGCAAGCCCGACAACCGCACCATCTTCATCCGCGGCCGCTACAAAACAATGATACTCTCGTCAAACGGCCAGAATATCTACCCCGAGGAAATCGAGGCTAAGCTCAACAATATGCCCTACGTCGCCGAAAGCCTCGTCATCGAGCGCAACGGCCACCTTGTCGCCCTCGTCTACCCCGACACCGAAACCGCCGAGGCCAACGGCGTCTCAGCCGAAGCCCTGCAGCAGACGATGGAGAAAAACCGTCAGGACCTCAACAAGCTCGTGGCACCATATGAGCGCGTCGAGAGCATCGAACTCGTCGGCGAGGAGTTCGCCAAGACGCCCAAGAAATCAATCAAACGCTTTCTATACCATTAACATAAAACAGCAAATACTGTCAATCCAATGAAAAAACTGATTACGCCGCTCATATTATTATATGCAGCGACAGCCTCGGCTGCGCTGCCTCTGAAAATATACAGCGGACAAACCGATACGGTCACAACGCCCAAGCACATCATAGTCGCCGTCACCGAACCCGGCGCTACGGCCACCATCAACGGCAACGCCGTCAAAGTCTACAAGACAGGCTCGTTCGGCGGCGAAATCTCCCTTCAGCCCGGTGCCAATACCGTCACAGTCACCGCCTCAAAAGACGGCAAGACCGAAAAACGCAGCTTCAGCGTCTACCGTGCCGAGCCAGTTAAAAAACAGACAAAAGCCGACGACAGCTATGCCGGCGAGCTGACGACGCCGCTCGAGAATCCGCACTATATCGTGACGACAAAGGGCGCCTATCTGCAGTTCGGCAACGGCGACGACCGTCTCGGCGGCTCTAAGATGGGCTTTCTCGACGAAGGCATCCGTCTCAAGGCCGACGGCGTCAAAGGCAGTCTCTACCGAGTCGCCCTGGCCAACAACCATTTCGCCTATATACCCAAGCAATATACAGCCCCGGCCGAAAGCGCCAATCCCATCTTCAACACCGGCAGCTGGAGCATCATCAACATGGGCGACCGCGACCGCATCAGCATCGCCCTGCCCGCCCGTCTCGCCTACCGCTACCGCACCAACCTCGACCCGTCGACCATCACCGTCGACCTCTACGGCGCCACCGACAACAGCAACTGGATGACACAGCGCACCCTCGAGCTCGGCATGATCGACTACGTCGACTTCGACCAGATCGACAGCGACGTCTATCGCGTCATCATCCACCTCAAAGACCGCTACAACTGGGGCTTCAGCGTCGGCTATCAAGGCAACAGCCTGACCATCGACGTCAGACACCGTCCCGCCAAGCTCTCGATTGACGGACTCGTCATCGGCCTCGACGCAGGCCATGGCGGCGAATTCACCGGCGCCGTCTCTCCCTCGGGTCTGAAAGAGAAAGACCTCAACCTCGACATCGTCCTCAAACTGCGCGACATGCTCGAGCACGCCGGCGCAAAGGTCGTGCTGACACGCGACGGCGACACAGGTCCATCGATGGCCGAGCGCAAGGAAATCTGGAAGAAAGGTGGCGTCCAGCTCGCCATATCGATTCACAACAACGCCGGCGGCTCACCCCTGACATCGCCCGGTACGGCAGCGCTGTTCAAACATATCTTCGACCGTCCGCTCGCCGAAGCCATCGCCAGCCGCATGCTCCAGCTCGACGTACCCTTCTTCGGCCTCGTCGGCAATTTCAATTTCTCGCTCAATGGGCCGACCGACTATCCCAACATGCTCGTCGAAGGCCTCTTCATGAGCTCGCTCGCTGAAGAAGAGCTCCTCGCCGACCCCGACTTCCGCACCCGCATGGCCCGCCAGGTCTACCTCGGCATCGAAGACTACCTCAAAACCGTCAAAGCATCGCTGAAAGACAAATAATGAATAATATTTAATACCATCAATTATGAAAAAACTATTCTGCATTATCGCAGCCGCAAGCCTGCTGGCTATCGGTGTTAGCGCTCAAAATTATGAAACTGAGAAAAAAGTGAAGCACGTGTCATCGACTGCCACAACAATTAACGGCCATTTCGGCATCCGCGTAGGCGGCGAAATCGTCTGCCCGGGTGACATATCTCAAGATGGTGTCGGCGTTGACGCATTCTCGGTTGGAGGCGGTATCGAGTTCGGCGCAATCTATTACGCACCAATCAAAGCCGGCCTCTATATCGAACCAGGCTTGAAACTGTATTATAATCAGTATTCATTAAACAGCGACATGACAGAAGTTGACGCATCAGTGCGCAAATTCGGTATGCGCATACCTGTCATGGTTGGCTACCGCTTCGAAATAGCTGACAAGACTGGGCTGCACCTTTTCACTGGTCCCGAGTTTGAAATTGGAATCTCGGCAAAGGAACATAGCGATGGCTACGCTGAAAGTCTTTATGGTGACGATGGCGGCATGAATCGGTTTGACCTGCTGTGGGGCATCGGCGCCGGCGTGTCATACAAGCATTTTTTCTATGCCGTGAGCGGTTCGCTCGGCATGCTCAACATGTTCAGTGACTCAGACGCAAAATTTCACGAAAACCGCGTGACATTCACAATCGGCTATAACTTCTGAAAAATAAATAAAAAAATCGGCAGGATAACTTGCCTGTTCCGGGGCAAATAGCTATCTTTGCACCGAAATTTTCCGCAATAGGCTCGTCAAAGAGCGTCCGGCAATGCGTATCGGGCGCCGCCTCAGTGGGTTAACATTTTTATTATCAATAACAAATGTACGTTATCGTAGAAATCCAGGGACAGCAGTTCAAAGCAGAAAAAGACAAATTTCTGTATGTCCACTATCTCGGTGAGCAAGTAAAAGAAGGTGACAAAGTCGAGTTCGACCGCGTTCTCCTCGCTGATGCCGACGGTGCCGTGAAAGTCGGCGCTCCTACCGTTGAAGGAGCTAAAGTTGTTTGCGAGGTCGCTACTCCCCTCGTAAAAGGTGACAAAGTGATCGTTTTCAAGAAAAAACGTCGCAAAGGCTATCGCCGCAAAAACGGCCATCGCCAGTACTTCACCAAGATCGTGATCAAAGACATAGTCGCTTAACCTTTAAAACTTAAACACAATGGCACATAAAAAAGGTGTTGGTAGTTCTAAGAACGGCCGTGAGTCAGAAAGCAAGCGACTCGGCGTGAAAATCTTTGGCGGCCAGTTTGCCAAAGCAGGTAACATCATCAAACGTCAGCGCGGCACTGTCCACCACCCCGGACTCAATGTCGGCATGGGCAAAGACCACACAATCTACGCCCTCATCGACGGTACTGTTGTATTCACAGAAGGCAAAGGCGGACGTAAGTTCATCAACGTCAAACCCGCCGCTGTCGAAGTCGCCGAAGCATAAACAGCCACGACAACACAATCCAACTTATTGACAACGGGCCGGCTCAAATCTATCTTTGAGCGGCCCGTTTCATTTTAAATCCGACAAACCACAAAATCCATATTTATGAAAAGACTGACATTACTCGGCGCTGCCGCCCTGATGACCATCTCGGCTTTCGGCTGGGGACAGAAAGGCCACGACACGACAGCCTACATCGCCGAACAGCACCTCACTCCCGCAACCGCTGCCGCCATCGACTCGATATTCGAGGGCAAATCAATCGTCTACTGGTCGAACTGGCTCGACAACGCAAGCCATCAGCCCGACCTGAAATATACCAAGACCTGGCACTACAAGAACGTCGACGCCGACGAGACCTACGAAACCGCGCAGGCAAACCCCGCCGGCGATGCCGTCACGGCGATAAAAGCTCAGGTCGTGACACTCTCTGACCCCGTCACGCCATTGAAAGACTCGCAGCTCGCGCTCAAGATACTCGTCCACGTCATGGGCGACCTGCATATGCCGCTCCACATGGGCCACGCCACAGACCTCGGCGGCAACCGCGTCAAGGTCAAATTCTTCGGCCGCGACAACAACCTCCACTCAGTCTGGGACACTTCCCTCCCCGACGCCGCGCACAAATGGAGCTACAGCGAGTGGCAGCAGCAGATCGACCGCGCCGACGAAGCAACAGCCAATGCCATCATCAGCGGCAGCGTCGACGACTGGGCCAAAGAAACCGTCGGTATCGCTTCGAAGGTCTACACCTACTTCCAGCCCGGCATCAATGTCTCTTTCAACGACATAGCACGCTGGACCCCGACCGTCGAAGACCAGTTTCTCAAAGGCGGCCTTCGCCTGGCCCACACCCTCAATCTCATTTTCGATTCCGCCTACCGCGCAGCCTATCTGTCGAATTCAGGCGATTAACAGCCTGCAGCCAACACAATACACGCCATAAACGCCTAAATGACAACCTGTTTTGAATTGTCGTTTAGGCGCTTGCCATTTTATTTGTGATGCATAAACCGCATCACAAATATTTTATTTTAACAACATTTATGTAGCAAATTTGTCACATTAGAAAGTTTTACTAATTTTACGCCAATTTTCCCAAAATAGGTAAAATTTTCAAATATGACACACCCTTTCTATATTCGGAACAGTCGCTTGTGTTTGATTTTCCGTTATTTACTATTAATCTGCCTATTTGCCGGAGCACATCAGGCAAACGCCCAGCGAGTCGCACTTAAAACCAATGCAATAGACTGGCTGATAATGTCACCGAACCTTTCGGTCGAGGCGCGCATTAGTTCAAAGCTGACCATGCAGATGGCCTTCGCCGCCAACCCGTTCAATATAAGCATTGCCGACATTTCGACAAAAAATTACCGGGTCGAACCTGAACTCAGATATTGGTTCAACCGTCCGATGGCACGTCACTTTGTGGCACTTTCGGCAACTGCTGCGGCTTTCAATCTACGCCACGCCGACCATCACTTCAACGGTGATGCCATCGGCGCCGGTGTGTCATACGGCTATGCCCTGGTCCTTTCAAACCACTGGAATATGGAATTTGAAGCCGGCGTGGGCGTCGCCCACATCAAGGCCTTCGACTACCATGGGGACGAACGCCCTGCTCAGAAAAATTATTCTCACTTCAAGCTTGTACCCATACGACTGGGGCTATCTTTTTCATATATTTTCAAGTAAATGACAACAGTGAAAATTATGCATAAATACCGGGCTATCGTCGTGACAGCCGTTTCGGCATTACTCATGCCGCTCTTTTTTGCTCTGCCGGCCGACGCCCGCCATATTAACGTGCGCGGCAGAGTGCTCTCACAGGGAAGCCGCGAACCGCTTGACGGCGTAGCCATCCTGAGCGCGTCTACCGGGAAACTTATCGGCTCGACCAATATCGAAGGCCGCTTCACGGTGTCTGTCGATGAAAACGATGATCTAATCTTTTCAAGTGTCAATGTAGAAAGCCTTACTGAACCTGTCCGCGGGCGCCTGTCTGTCGAAGTGTCGCTTATGCCCAAACCCCATCAACTCGAGGAGCTGCTTGTCGTGGCGAAAGGCATGGACATCGCTTTTATTATCGATAATGCCGAACTCGACGTCAAGGGCAATTATATACATCTGAAAAAACATGTGAGAATACCACACGAATTTTTTTCATCGCAGAAGCGCATGATTATCCAGCCTACGATATACGACGTCACGCTCCGCAAACTGTCATATCTCAAGCCTGTGGTATTCGACGGAGGGCGATATGCCATAACCCAGCGCCGCGTGCATGACTTCAACGACAGCATCGATCCTCTCGTAGTTTTTCGGGAAATCAAAACGACCGGACGCCGCACAGACGATATGGTGACAATCGCCGACTCTCTCTATGTGGAGAATACCAATCACGATTTCATATGTCTTGTGATGTCATCGATGGAAGACTATAACCGAATCGTCTTCACCGATACCGCCATGATCGCCCGCGGCACGGTGAATCCCCTCCGCTTCCTCAGATATAAGCTCAACGGCGTCAGAGTCGCCGACGACCGGTATCTGCCCCAGCCCGACATCGAACTTCGTGCTGTCTCTTATACACATCTCAGAGCACACGAGACGTAGAGGAATCTCGTATGCCGTCTTCTGCTTGAAAAAAAAAA
>CALZQD010000100.1 GCA_945828175.1 uncultured Bacteroidales bacterium
GATCTACACACTTCATATCGTCGGCAGCGTCAGATGTGTATAAGAGACAGGGCCCCTATACCATGTTCATCAAACTCTATGCCCGCGACAACGAGCATCTGATGGACCTGCTGAACAACAAGATACAAATGATACCCGGCGTCATCGGCACCGAGACGCTCATCTCGCTCGACCACTCGATCGACAGGGTCATCCACATCAACTACGAATAAGAGCCGGTTGAAGACAGGCGATTTACGACGCCGGACAGCCGCTAACCCGGCGCCGGCCCACCGACAAAAAATTGACAAACATTTGTCGGAAATATTTTGTTTGTTTTAACATAATCCCTTAACTTTGTTAGGCTAATCCTAAGAGAGTAAAAAAGATTTTGTGATTACTAATCAACGGTCTACAAACATAACACGAATATGGGACAAATCAAATGCATCGGAATTCTGACCTCAGGCGGTGACGCTCCGGGCATGAATGCAGCCATACGCGCCGTGACGCGTTCGGCAATCTTCAGCGGGCTGAAAGTCAAAGGTATCTACCGCGGCTATCGCGGCCTCATCGCCGACGAAATCGTCGAGTTCAAGACACAGAACGTATCGAACATCATCCAGCAGGGCGGCACCATCCTTAAAACCGCGCGCTGCAAGGAATTCATGACGCCCGAAGGCCGCCAGCTGGCCTACGACGTCATCCGCCGTCATGAAATCGACGCCCTCGTGGTTATCGGCGGCGACGGCTCGCTCTCGGGCGCGCGCATCTTCGCCAACGAATTCAACTTCCCCATCATCGGCCTGCCCGGCACGATTGACAACGACCTCTACGGCACCGACACGACAATCGGCTATGACACAGCGCTCAACACCATCATGGAGTGTGTCGATAAAATCCGCGACACGGCGACGAGCCACGAGCGCCTCTTCTTTATCGAAGTCATGGGCCGCGACGCCGGCTTCCTCGCCCTTAACGGCGCCATCGCCTCGGGAGCCGAAGCAGCCATCATCCCCGAAATCTCGACCGAGGTCGACCAGTTGGCCGAGCTGATTCAGAACGGTTTCCGCAAGAGCAAAAACTCGTCGATCGTCCTCGTGGCCGAAAGCCCCGTTACCGGCGGCGCGATGGGCCTGGCAGAGCGCGTCAAGAACGAATATCCGAGCTACGACGTGCGCGTGTCGATCCTCGGTCACCTCCAGCGCGGCGGCTCGCCGACAGCCCACGACCGCATCCTCGCCTCACGCATGGGCGCGGCCGCCATCGACGCCCTGCTCGAAGACCAGCGCAATGTGATGATCGGCGTCAAGAACGACGAAATCGTCTATGTACCTTTCTCCAAAGCAATTAAAAACGACAAACCCATCAACCGCGAGCTGCTCAACACACTGAGACGCCTCTCGATATGATGAAGTTAATATTCAGAATAGCTTCGGAGACAACAAGATATGAGATTTGATGAGTTAGACCTTGATGACGATGTGCTCGACGCGCTCGACGCGATGAACTTCGTCGAATGTACGCCGATACAGGAACAATCGATAGACTATGTGCTTGACGGCCGCGACCTTATAGCCTGCGCCCAGACGGGTACGGGCAAGACAGCCGCCTACCTGCTGCCGATACTCAACCTGCTCAACCGCTATGACCACGGCGACGGAGTAAAATGCGTCGTGATGGTGCCAACGCACGAATTAGCGCAACAGATTGACTGCCAGCTGCAAGGATTCTCATATTATCTCAACGTCAGCAGCCTAGCGATTCACGGCGGCTCAGACGGCAAGGAGTTTGCGCGCCAGCAGAAAGCGCTGAAGATGGGCGCCGACATCGTCATCGCGACACCCGGACGCCTGCTCGCCCACATGAAGATGGGTTATGTCGACCTCTCGAACGTGCAGTATTTCATTCTCGACGAGGCCGACCGCATGCTCGACATGGGCTTTTCGGACGATATCATGCAGGTAGTCAAGCAGCTGCCGAAAGAGCGCCAGACGCTGATGTATTCGGCGACGATGCCGGCCAAGATACAGCAGCTGGCCAAGACGCTACTCGTCGACCCGGCCGAAGTGAAGATAGCCGTGTCGCGGCCGACAGAGAAAATCGACCAGTCGGCCGTCGTCTGCTACGAAGGCCAGAAGACGGGCATGCTCAAGCACCTCTTCAAGTCGGGCTACAACAAGCGTGTCATCGTCTTCGCCTCGTCGAAGCTGAAAGTCAAGGAACTGTCGCGCGAGCTCAGGAAAGCGGGCTGGAAGACCGGCGAGATGCACTCTGACCTCGATCAGACTGCGCGCGAGGAAGTTATGCGCGCCTTCCGCGCCGGACGCCTCGACATCATCATCGCCACCGACATACTCGCGCGCGGCATCGACATCGACGACATCACGATGGTCGTCAACTACGACGTGCCCCGCGAGGCCGAGGATTATGTACACCGCATCGGCCGCACGGCGCGCGCCAACACCGACGGCAAGGCCGTGACTTTCGTCAGCGTTGAGGCTCAGCGCAAGTTCAACTACATCGAGCGCTTCCTCGGCTACGAGGTGCGCAAGGAGCCGATGCCGGCCGAATTAGGCGAGGCACCCGAGTATAATCCGGGACGCCGCGGCAACGGCCGAAGCCAGGCACCGCGCGACGGCAAGGGCCGCGGACGTTCGGGCCGCAAGGATCGCCCGCGCCACGAGCATAAGGACAACAAGCCCAAGAATCAGGAGCAGGCACAGACTCAGAATCAGGAACAGACTCAGCCACAGGCCGCCGCAGAGGGCAAGGGCGACAAAAAGCCCCGCCGCCGGTATTACCACCGCCGCAAAAAGCCCGCTGCAAAGGGCGGAGAGTGAGGAGCAAGGCCATTCTTTGCGACAAGGGAAGAACAAAAGACAGAAGAACAAAAGGACACAAGATTTTAAGTTTTTATGTTCTTGTGTTCATAATTACACAAGCATTGATTTGAACTTTTTGGCGGGCGGGGCGTTAGATTGGCAAGAAGGTTAAAATCGATGCCTCTGTGAGTCAGTCGTCGGGATAGAAATCCCCACACAGCGGATGAAATCGCCGCAGGACGCTCTCTCCTCTATCATGCCGGAGGCTGATTATATGACACACTACGACCCGGACATTGAGCGCTCGATGGCCGGGTCGCCTGTTTTTGGCCGTCAACGATTTTTTATGTAACTTTGAACATTATTCTTAAGATAAGAAGATGAATCAGTTGCAACTGTATATATCACGCTCGGCCGACGGCTTCAAGGTCCTCGCCGAAGTCAACGCCACTGAAAACGTCAGGCGCGAAATCACCGCCTCGTCAGCGGCTGCGCTCGGCCTCGTCGACTATGACCCCAAGGAGAAGACGGTTTTCTACACCCTAACCTATATCCACGGCGGCACAATCGTCAGGGTCATACGCACCATCCCCGACCACTCGCCCGACTATCTCGAAGTGGCAGTCTTTGTGCCCGAGGAGCTTATGCTCGACGACGGCGTCTTCAGCGACATCATCGACAACATCACCCGCAAGGTGCTTAACGCCGGCTTCACGCGCGAGGATCTCGACGAGCTGCGCGACATATTCTCGCTCACTTACGAGGCTGAGGCTGACCCTGCTGCAGCACTGCCGTCGGAGGGTTCGGAGTTCGGTCTATACTGCTACGGCGGCAAGACGGGACGACCGATAGGCGACGTCTGGCACACGCTCTACCGCCCCGAGTGGGCCACCTGCAAGGGCGTAATCCTGCTCGAAGACCCGCTGAAAATAAAGGACGGCAGCCGCACCGACGACCTGAGCAATGACGAGCTCGCACCCGTCGTCACCCTGCTTCAGCCGGCCGAATCGCCCTTAGGCTTCGTGCCGCACATCTACCGCCACGTCTTCGACCGGCCATTCCGCGTCACCCTCGGCAGCGAGGTAGACATCGTCTGGCGTCAGCCCGGCTTCGAGGATGTAACCCAGCACTTTAAGGTGACGGCCGACAGACTCAGACCCGAGGAGCCGTCAGACTCTATTTCGCGCAAGGCCATCTCGCCGGCGTCGTTCCTGGTGACGTCGCGCGACACGGGCGAGCCACTGCTCGACTGCCGCATCACGGTCAATGGCGTTGAAATCGACGAAGCGCGCCGCTTCACCGTGCCCGAGCTGAGTAACGCCCGCATAAGCGTCGAGGCCAAAGGATACCTGACATTCAAGGGCATAGTCGACCTGTCGTCGAACTCGCAGGTGTCGGTGCAGATGCAGAAACGCCATAAAGTCTACCGCTTCGTGCTGCCGGTCTCTCTCGGCGACGGCGAGTCGACAGTGAAATTCGAGCTACATACACAGCGCGCCATAACGGCCTGCCCGGTCGACGGTTATGTCGTCGAAGGCCGCATCGACGAGGGCGAGAAGGCCGTCAACCGCCTGCGCCGCGAACATTCGCTGCGCCGCCTCGTCACACTGCGCGAGCTTGTCTTCGCCCTCGCGGGACTCGTCGTCGGCATCGTCATCATGACGATAGCGATGTTTGTCGACGGCGACGAAGACCCGGCCAAGGTCGAGACTGTCGTCAGCGAGCTGCCTGTTGCTTCATACGCCGAGGCCTGCGACTATCTCGATTCCAACAAGATATGGACGCGCGACCGCCTCGAAGCCATCCCGGGACTCGAGGGGCTCTTCGACGAGCTGAACACATATAACTTCGACCGCATCATCGACTACCGCGGCCCGATGCTCTCGTCGTCGAAAAACTTCGGCGCCGTTGTCAAGGCCGCGCGCCACGCCCGCGAGAAAGGTGTCGACCCGCGCCGCGAGCCGACTCACGCCCCGACATATAACCGCGATGGCGACTCGGCAATCAACTGGAGGGGATATACTTATTGGATAGACCCTTAAGCAATGCACAATGCACAATTCACAATGCACAATTCACAATGCACAATTCATAATTCACAATTAGTCTAATTAGTCTAATTGGACCAATAGGCCAATTCAACATTCAACATTCAAAATTCAAAATTATATAGAGATGTTTTCCGGCATAGTAGAAGAAGCCGCGACGGTTGCGGCAATCAGCAAGAAGGACGGCAACGTCACCCTCAGAATAAAATCGTCGTTTGCCGACGAGCTTACAATCGACCAGTCGGTCGCACATAATGGCGTGTGCCTCACGGTAGTAGCGCTTCACCCCGACAGCTCCTACGAGGTGACGGCCATACGCGAGACGCTCGAGCGCTCGAACCTCGGCGGCCTACTCCCCGGCGACCGAGTCAACCTCGAACGCTCGATGATGATGAACGGCCGCCTCGACGGACACATCGTCCAGGGCCACGTCGACTGCACCGCCCGCTGCGAGTCGGTCGAAGACGCCGACGGCAGCCGCTACTTCAAATTTGTCTACGACATCGACCCCGAGATGGTCGCAAAGGGCTACATGACAGTCGAGAAGGGTTCGGTGACGGTCAACGGCGTGAGCCTGACCGTATGCGACAGCGAGCCGCGCAGCTTCCGCGTCGCCATCATCCCCTACACTTTCGAGCACACAAACTTCCGCGACATCAAGGTCGGCAGCGTCGTCAACATCGAGTTTGACATCATCGGCAAGTATATCGCCCGCATGGCCGAGCTTAAAGCCATCTGAGCACGATGTATAGCCGTGACGAAATCTTCGCCCGTGAGCGCCTTGTCGCCGGCGACGCCATGATGGAGGCCTTAGGCCGCACGCGCGTCATCGTCTTCGGTGTCGGCGGCGTCGGCTCATGGTGCTGCGAGGCGCTCTGCCGCAGCGCCATAGGACATATCACACTGGTAGACAGCGACCTTGTAGCCGTCAGCAACATCAACCGCCAGCTCATGGCGACGACGTCGACCGTCGGCACGCCGAAGGTCGAAGCTTTAGCCCGACGCCTGCGCGACATCAATCCCGGCGCCGACATCATAGCCCGGCAGGAAGCATACACCGCCGAGACCGCCGACAGCTTCGACTTGGGCTCGTATGACTACGTCATTGACGCCATCGACTCGCTCGAGAACAAGGCGCTGCTGATACTGCGCGCCACGGCGGCCGACACAGTGCTCTTCAGCTCGATGGGCGCGGCACGCAAGCTCGACACGACCAAAATCGGCGTCGCCGAGTTCTTCAAGGTCGAGGGCTGCCCGCTCGCGCGCGCCCTGCGCACCCATTTCAGACGCCGCTCGACTTTCCCGGCACGCAAATTCAAATGCGTCTACAGCCCCGAGACCATCCCCAACCGCCTCGAGGCAGAGCGCCCCGCAGAAGCGTCGGCCGACGACAGCTGGACGGCCTCGAAAGCGACCGTCAACGGCACTTTCGCCCACACGACAGCCGTCTTCGGCATGACCCTGGCCGGACTCGTCGTCGAAGACCTATATAAGAAAAACCTATGAAATCAAAGACTTACTACGGCTCGATACTGAAGCTCGGGCTGCCGATACTCGTCGGTCAGTTAGGCATGATTGTCGTCGGTTTCGCCGACAACATCATGGTCGGGCGTTACTCGACCGAAGCCCTGGCCTCGGCCTCGTTTGTCAACAACCTCTTCAATATCACGATATTCTGCTGCATCGGCTTCGCCTACGGCCTGACAC
>CALZQD010000101.1 GCA_945828175.1 uncultured Bacteroidales bacterium
GTCTTGACAGGGTTGAAGGTCGAGGCGGGAACTTCGACGAAGACTGTCGACCAGTCGCTCATGGCGCCGTTCCACAGGCCGGGCAGCTCGAGAGCCTTGAGTTCGCGGCCGGCAAACGATTTCGACGAGATGAAGCCGGTGTCGGCGTCGACATAGTCAGGCAGATAATACTTCGAGCCGTCGGGACGCTTGGTGTAGCAGACGAGGTCGACGGGGTTGAAGTGGGTGGCGTTTTTCATCATCGCAACAGCCTCGGCAGAAGCAGGATTGATCTGAGTCGACTCGAGAATCTGGGGCGAAGCCGAGCCGTCGCGGTTGTAGGCGATGAACGGGCCGCCGCCGGGTTCGCCTTCGTTGCGCACCATGCCGCAGACGCGGAGCGGACGGTTGAATTTCTCTTTCAGATAGATGGCGAGCTCGGGATAGTCGAGGCTGTCGGCGCGCTCGTCTTTGGTTGCGAGGGTCTCGTGGAGGAATTTGAGCATGTCCTTGAGGTCGCTGTCAGTGTAGCAGCCCGACTCGAGATTGGCGAGGTAGGCGGCGATGCGGTCGTGGACGAGCATCAGAGTGCCGCCGAGCACCTGCTTATATTGTATCGTCGATTCGCGGCGGCTGTCGGGAACGACGTTGTCGATGTTCTTGATGAAGACGACGGCCGAGTTGACGTCGTTGAGGTTCTCGATGAGGGCGCCGTGGCCGCCGGGACGGAAGACGAGGCGGCCCTTGTCGTCGCGGAAGAGCTCGTTGTCGACAGTGGCTGCGACGGTGTCGGTCGAGGGTTTCTGCTCCGACATGCTGATTTCATATTTCACGCCGGTCTTGGCCTCGATGGCGGGGAGCACCTTGGCGATCTTCTCCTCGAAGAGCTTGCGGTGGTCGGCCGAGACGGTGAAGTGGAGTTTGACGACACCGTTGACGGCGGCTGTCTGGGCGCCTTCGACAAGTTGCTCCTCGAGCGAGGTGCGTGTGCCGTCGGCATATTTGTGGAAAGTGAGCAGAGCCTTGGGCAGCTGGCCGTAGTTCATGCCTTCGGGGCGGATGATGGCGGCGATGACGTCTTTATAGCGACGGTCGGCGATGAGCTCGTCGACGGTCTTGCCGTGGAGTTTCTTGACGGTTTCGTCGAGCTCGGCCTTGAAGGGTGTCTGCGAGATGTGGGCGATGAGTTCGGCCACGGGGCTGCCTTCGGCGGGAACGTCAGCCTCGCCGTCGACAAAGCTGAAGAGAGCCTTGAACATACGCGACGCGGCACCCGAAGCGGGCACGAACTTCAACACTTCGCCGCCGTCGGCGAGATAGCCTTTCCAGCGGGAGACAGCCTCGGCCTCGGCCTTGGCGTCGAGTTTGAGAATGCCGTTGCCGACGGTAGCCGAACCGGCCAGTTTGAGGTAGGGAAAGCCTTCTTTAAAGCGTTTGAGCTGTGCTTCGACGGTCTCGAGCTTCACGCCCTTGGCGTCAATCTGCTTCTGATCGTTTTCTGTTATCATGGTTGTTCAGGATATTGTTTAGTGTTAGACTTTAAGTTTCAGACTTCAAATATATCGATTATTTGCGTGAGATACAAATTATTTTGAAATTCGCTTGATTAGGTTGTAGGCGCCGACGATGCCGAGCTCGCCCGCCTTACTGAGGTCGGCGATGCCGGCGGCGCGGTTGCCGAGCTTGAGATAGACATAGCCGCGGTTGAAATATGCCTCGCCCATGTCGTCCTTGAGCTCGATGGCGCGGGTAAACGAGGCGAGCGCCGAGGTGTAGTCATCGAGCTCGATGAGTATGTTGCCCTTGTTGAACCATGCGGGCGCGGTCGCCGGGGCGAGCTCAACCGCCTTGTTGTAGTCGTCGAGGGCGTCGTTGAGTTTCTTGGCGCGCAGGGTCTGGCGGGTGACGGCGTCGACCGACATATCGGGATTGATGCCCATCAGCTCGTATTTATGGTAATTGGCCTGACCGCGGAGCATATATGCCGGGGCAAAGTCGGGCGTGAGGGCGAGCGCGCGGTCGATGTCGGCAATGGCGGCGTCGTAGTCGCGGGTGGTGATGAAGTCGAGTGCTCGGCCGATATAGTCGATTGCACGCGGCGTGTGGGTCGCCAGATACGAGTTATAATAGTCGATCGACTCGAAGTGGCGCTTGAAGATTTCTTCGTCGAGGTTGGGCAGCGCGTTGGTCACGACGACGATGAATCGCAGCACGCGGGTGGCGTTGAGGTCGTCGACCTCTTTTATATAATATGTGTCCTGACGCAGCTCTGTCGGCGACGAGTAGTAGCTCAGCTCCATCAGCGGCTCGCGCTCGATCGAGAGGTTGCGGTCCTGTACGCGTCCGCGGATGGCCGTGTTGTTATACTCCTCCTCGATGTTGGCATTGTCGTCGACGGTCAGCAGCGTGGCAAAGCGCTTCGACACGAGCTCGGCGGGTATGTCGTCGCCGTTTGAATCCGAAGCGGCCTCGGCGGCTCCGGCAGCCTGACTGCCGCCGTTCTCGTCTTTCGCAACAGGCTTGGCAGCCTTGGCGAGAGCCATGGCCTTGTTATAGTCGTGCTCCGACGCACGGAGGTCGTTGAGATGGCGGTTCAGCTCGCTGCGCATATAATAGGCGCCGGGGAAGTCGGGGAAGGCCTCGATGACGCGGTTGATGTCGGCGATGCCGGCGCGGTAATTGCCTTTGTTGCGATAGATCAGCGCGCGGTTGTAGAGGGCGCGGTAGTCGTCGGGGTCGAGCTCGAGCACGCGGGTGAAATCCTCGAGGGCGCGGTCGTTTGCACTCACCTCGGTCAGCAGCAGGCCGCGGTTGAAGAGGGCCGTGCGGTTGAGCGGCTCGAGCTGCAGCGCGTAGTCGTAGTCGGCCATGGCTCCGAAGTAATCGTCGAGATTATATCTGAGAAACGCGCGGTTGATATAGAGTCCGGCAAACTTAGGCTGAAGTCTGATGGCGGTATTCATATCGTCGAGCGCACCTTTGTAATCTTTGGCCGAATTGATGGCGATGTCGGCACGCATGATGTAGGCGTTGAGAGCGTTCTTATTGATCGACAGGGCCTTCTCGATGTCGGCGGTCGCTCCGACAGTGTCGGCGGTGACCAGACGCAGACGTGCGCGGCCGAGGTAGCCGTTGTCGAAGTTGGGGTAGTAGCGCAGCAGCTCGTTGAAGGCGGTGTCGGCGCGCTCATATTCTTCTATATCCTGCAGGGCTAAGGCCTTGTTGAATATCAGATGTCGGTTGCGCGGCAGCAGCTCGATGGCGTGGTCGTAGTCGTCGACAGCCTCGCGGGTGCGGCCAAGATTCTGACGGGCGACACCCCTGACCTCCCATGCGTCAGACAGGAAGGGATTGAGCTCGAGCGCTTTTGAAGCATCGGCCTCGGCGCCGGCATAGTCATCGAGATTGAGTTTGGCGATAGCACGCAAAAAATAGGGCCGCGCAAGATAAGGCTTGGCCTGTATAGCCTGATTGAAGTATTGTATCGACAGCATGTAATCTTCAAAATAGAGCGCGTTCTGCCCCACCCTTATCACCTGGTCAGTGTTGACCTGGGCATCAATGCGTCCGGCCGGGAAAATCACGGTCAGAAAAATCAGAATCAAAAGGCGGTTCAGTTTTGAAGACATATATGACAGCTGTGATAGCAAATTACTTATTGAAAGACAAATTTACTAATATTTTCGCTACCTGACCCACAAAAATTGTTAATCGCAGTTTTTATCTGTCAGTCTTCGATTACTAACTCATAAAGCGCTTCTACTATAGAATCTGACACTTCGCCTGATATGGCTCGGCCTCCTGCCCGATGCACATATCTGTCCCACAGACTAATGACTTTATAAATGCGGTCGCGGGTCAACGATTTACGATGTTTTTCGACCCATTTGAGGGCTTCGGCGACATATAATTTCAAGGGATAAATCGATTTCTCGCCCAAACTGTATTCGAGATAGTCTTCATTATCCCAGCCAATCTGATTTACAAAATAAAGCCACGGACGCACCTGTTCCCAAGTGTTCCAGTCGAGTGTGTCACCCTCGACAGCAAGAGCCGATTGCAATCCGCGGGCAATTTCTTCAGGATCAATAGCAAGCGAATCGGAGGGAGCGATATTGTGTTCGATTGAATATCTGAGTCCGCCGCAATCGTTTACAGCGCGACCGCCCATCATCACAGGCATTGCCATTATCGCAAGAGTTGTGATGACAGCAAGTCTTATCTGAGCCAATCTATCCATAACTTTCATTTATCTATCTTGTTTTCAATCATTACTGAATCTATAAAATCACTTTGGGCGCCTTGGGCGTCCCAGTTTATGTATCTGACAAAACGCAGTATTCCGTCTGTCCTTCGGTCAAGCTCTACACCCCATGGACTATCGCCGAAACGATAAACATTGCCGAATCCTGCCACCCGTTCAAGCTCAGGAAAGTCGGCAGCAGAGAGTCTGTCGCCCATCTTCAGCTCTCTGTATCTGAAACTTGGGTCAGCCGTCTCTACAACAAGCGGACGCGCCGGCTCAAGCGAATCGGCATCGCCGGCTGTTTCAAGTCCTACTGTATATACGATGCCGTTAAGACGATAATTTACAGTCCGATACAAGGGACGCGCGGTAGGAACATACCTTATTGTAATGACATCAACAAGTGCATCTCCGGTCGGTTTGAGTGCGGGCATATCATTCCATGACTTTCCTATAAACTGCTCAAGATTGCCGAGGCGCATTTTTACACGCTTTACATGAAGCTGACGCGCAAGACGTTGTGTGGAGGTTACATACGAGTCATACGAGTGAGGGTATTCCCAGTAATCGCGGTCGGCAAGCGACGGTTGCGTCGCAATAACGCCCATTAACAATATCAGTTTCAACTTTATCATCGTCGCCATATCATTTAAACACAGTCATGACCGGCATGCCAACGAGATAATAGTCATGAAGCAGACGGTCTTGACGCTCAGTGTAATACAACCTATCGTTAAAGATTTCAGTTATCGCGTCGGTCATATAATAGGCAAATTCAACGTAAACACAATCAAGTTTCTCGGCTTCGATGCGTTCGGTTTTAATCACCTTTTCAGGGTCATTCTCGTAAAGGAAATCCCATACTCTCAGACTATGGGTATTGAAATCCCTGACATATTCGCGCTGTAATATAGCCGTGACCGGCAAGACAATAGCCCGATTGGCGCCTGGCGCAACGGTTTCAAGACTGAAATGTATACAATGCGCAATCACTGCATTCGGACCAATAATCTGTCTGTCGTTATATCCGAGCGTCAGGAAAGGCAGCAATGGCGCAAACGACAGCGTATAACTGTCATTAACTGAGTTATATCGATGGAGATAGACACTTTTACAATATCCGGCATACTCACGCGGGGTTTTCGTCGGCAAATAGCTAGTAAACAGACTGATGGAATCGTTAAGTTTGTTGTGAACCGAAAAGTACAGCGAGTCGGTGGTTATGCTGTCAAGAGTCGCGAAGACTGCACCATCAACCCGACGTCCGCTAACGTCCTGTGGCAAAGCCCAGATGACGGCCGCCACGATAGCTATTGCGATATTTCTGCAGACAAGTTTCATAATCGCGAAGTTAAAAAAAATGTTCTGGAACAAGAACTCTCCGGCAATATTTTTGAGTATTTTTCTTCCCCGTCCTTGCAACCAAGGCGCCTTGCAGCGTGTTTTATTGATATTAATCACTCACATCGCGAATGTCACATAAGGAACATATCGTTGTCGTCGGAGGCGGATTCGGCGGGTTGAATTTCACAAAACGCATTGATAAAAAGCGTTTTGATGTCACAGTCATTGACCGCAACAACTACCATAGCTTCCCGCCTCTGTTCTATCAGGTCGCGGCCGGAGCGCTCGATCCGGCAAGCATATCCTTCCCTTTCCGCCGCGAGCTGCGCGGCCCGAAGATGGAGGGTTGCCGCTTTATGATGGGCTATGTCTCGGAGATCAACCCGCGGGCAAAGACCGTCACGACTGACTGCGGCACAATAGACTACGACTATCTCGTCATTGCCGCCGGCACGACCAACAACTTCTTCGGCATCAAGGGACTGTATGAGCGCGTCTACACAATCAAGTCGACTTCAGAGGCGATACGCTGCCGCAACGGCATTCTCTCGTGTCTCGAGCGCGCCGCCTACGTCACCGACAGCGACGAGCGCCGCCGGCTGCTGACTTTCGCCGTCATCGGCGGAGGCCCGACAGGCGTCGAGATTGCCGGCGCCTTAGGCGAGGTGAAGAGCTACGTCATCTCGCGCGAATATCCCGGAGTCGACCCCGACGAGGTGCGCGTCGTTCTCTTCGAGGGTAGCGACAAGCTGCTCAAGACCATGACGGCCAAGTCGTCGGCCGACGCTCTCGAGAGCCTCAGGCGGCTCAACGTCGAAGTGCGCACGGGCATGACGATGACCGCCTACGACGGCCGCACAATCACCTTCGCCGACGGCTCGACCCTCGAGGCCGAGACTCTCGTCTGGACCGCCGGCGTCACCGGCGTCGGCTTCGATTTCAAGGACTGCGATCTCGCTCCCGGCCCGGGCAACCGTCTCGTCGGCC
>CALZQD010000102.1 GCA_945828175.1 uncultured Bacteroidales bacterium
GATTCCTCTACGTCTCGTGGGCTCGGAGATGTGTATAAGAGACAGGTGCGCGAGCGCTCGAACTCATACTCGTGGAACCGCTTCGCCCTGTTCAACGACTCGATTGACCTCACCGACCAGTTCGGCGACAACCATACCTGGACCGACAACGTCAGCGCCCGCGTCTCGTGGACCGAGCCTCTCGGCGACGTCAAGAAAGGCAACTTCCTGACCGTAGCCTACCGCGTCCAGTACCGCTGGAACAACGCCGACCGCCTCACCTACGACCATCCTGTCGACTTCCCCGACGGCTGGGAGGGCGCGCCGATCATCTCCGACGAGCTCATCTACAACGCCGACCTGTCGAACCGCTTCCGCAACGACTATTTCAACCAGGACATCCGCGTCGGCTACCGCCACGTCACCGCGAGCCACAATGTCGACGTCGGCATGTCGCTCGTGCCCCAGATGTCGCGCTCGATCAACCTCGAGGACGACCGCCGCTCGATACCCTCGCGCTGGGTATGGAACTACGCCCCCTACCTGCGCTACCGCTGGAAGGTGACGAAGACACGCTCGCTAAATCTCGACTACATGGGCCGCTCGTCGCAGCCGTCGATGACCCAGCTACAGCCTGTCGCCGACATGAGCGACCCCCTGCGCATCATCATCGGTAACCCCAACCTCGACCCGACGTTCACCCATCACCTGCGCCTGCGTTTCCAGGACTTCCAGCCCGAGGCCCAGCGCGCCATCATGGCGATGCTCGACGCCCAGGTGGCACAGAACTCGATTGTCTCGCGCACGACATACGACAGCGAGACCGGCGGACAGACCACGACATACGAAAACGTCAACGGCGCGTGGAACGTCAGGGCGATGAACATGATATCGTTCCCCTTCCGCAACCGCTCGTTCACGTTCAACAACCATGTGATGCTCTTCTACACCCGCTCGATCGGCTTCAACAACAACCGCCGCAACAGCTCGGGCTCGCTGATGGCCGGCGAATCGTTTGCCTTCGCATGGCGTCCCGACAATGTCGAGATAGAGCTCCGTCCGTTCTACAACCTGCAGAACGTCACCAACAGCCTTCAGGGCAGCGCCAACCGCACCGTCCATACTTACGGCGGAGCGCTGCGCGCCACCTACTACACACCCTTCGGCCTCGTGCTCAACTCCGACCTGAGCTACTCGGGCACGAGCGGCTACTCGCAGGGCTACGACAGCGACCAGTGGATGTGGAACGCGTCGATATCATACCAGTTCCTGCGCGACCGTCAGGCCACCGTCTCGCTTCAGGGCTTCGACCTGCTGCAACAGCGCTCTAACGTGCGCCGCAACGTCACCCCCAACTATATCGACGACACACGATACAACTCGCTCACACGCTACTTCATGGTTACATTCTCATATAAATTCAACACATTTGGTAAAGGCGGACAACCGCGCGACCGCAACGCACGCCGTTTCGGTCCCGGCGGTCCCGGCGGCCCCCCGCCCGGACACTGACGCCATCAGTGATATCCGCCAGTTAGATAGAGGAAGATGACGCCGGACGCTTGTGAAAGTGGCCGGCGTTGTTTTTCCGGCCGCTCTTTGACAATCAAAATTAAATGAGTAACTTTGCAGACTTGAATAAGAGTAAGAAATAAATAAAAACTCAGATATATGGACTTCATAGAAGAACTCACCTGGCGCGGCATGATTCACTCGGTCATGCCCGGCACAGACGAACAACTCAAGAAAGAGATGACCGTGGCCTACCTCGGCATCGACCCGACGGCCGACAGCCTCCACATCGGTCACCTCGTCGGTGTGATGATGCTCAAGCACTTCCAGCGCGCGGGCCACAAGCCCATCGCCCTCGTCGGCGGCGCCCCCGGCATGATCGGCGACCCCTCGATGAAAAGCCAGGAGCGCAAACTCCTTGACGAAGAGACCCTGCGTCACAACCAGGAGGCAATCAAACGCCAGCTCGCCAAATTCCTCGACTTCGACAGCGACGCGCCCAACGCCGCCGAGATGGTCAACAACTACGACTGGATGAAAGACTTCTCGTTTCTCGACTTCATCCGCGACGTAGGCAAGCACATCACCGTCAACTACATGATGGCCAAAGACTCGGTCAAGAAACGTCTCTCGGGCGAGTCGCAGCAGGGCATGTCGTTCACCGAGTTCTCCTATCAGCTCGTCCAGGGCTACGACTTCCTGACACTCTACCGCGACAAGAACTGCCGTCTGCAGCTCGGCGGCTCTGACCAGTGGGGCAACATCACCACCGGCACCGAGCTCATCCGCCGCACCCTCGGCGGCGAGGCATATGCCCTCACCTGCCCGCTGATCACCAAGGCCGACGGCGGCAAATTCGGCAAGACCGAGAGCGGCAACGTCTGGCTCGACCCGCGCTACACCTCGCCCTACAAGTTCTATCAGTTCTGGCTCAACGTCTCTGACGCCGACGCCGAGAAATATATAAAGATCTTCACCGAGCTCAGCCGCGAAGAAATCGCCGACCTCGTCGCCCAGCAGGCCGCCGACCCCGGCCAGCGCCCGCTGCAGAAACGCCTGGCCAAAGAAATCACCACGATGGTCCACTCGGCAGCCGACTATGAGGCCGCCGTCGAGGCGTCGCAGATACTCTTCAGCAACAAGGCCGCCGAGACCCTCCACAAAATCGACGAAGACACTCTGCTCGCCGTCTTCGAGGGTGTGCCCACTTTCGAGGTGTCGCGCGACGATATCGCCGCCGGCATCAAGCTCGCCGACCTCCTCGTCGACAAGGCTCCCGTCTTCCCCTCGAAGAGCGAGCTGCGTAAACTCGCCCAGCAGGGCGCTTTCGCCATCAACAAGGAGAAAGTCGCCGACGCCTATGCCCCCGCCTCGCCCGAGATGCTGCTCAACGACAAATATATCATCGTCCAGAAAGGCAAGAAAAACTACTTCCTGCTGATCGCCCGCTAAAAAGTCAACCGCAGCATGTCACGCACTGAATCAGAAGTCGGCCGTCTCACCCTCTTAGGCAATACCGGAGTGAAATATCCGACAGAATATGACCCCGGCATCCTCGAGACATTCGACAACAAGCATCCCGACAACGAGTATCTCGTGACTTTCACCTGTCCCGAGTTCACATCGCTGTGTCCCAAGACAGGGCAGCCCGACTTCGCCAAGATCATCATCAACTACATACCGCGGCAGAAGATGGTCGAGAGCAAGAGCCTCAAGCTCTATCTCTTCAGCTTCCGCAACCACGGCGACTTCCACGAAGACTGCGTCAACATCATCATGAAAGACCTCGTGCGCCTGATGGAGCCGCGCTATCTCGAGGTAATCGGCCTCTTCACGCCCCGCGGCGGTATATCGATTTATCCATTTGCCAACTACGCCGACAACGAGCACAAAGAGATGGCCCGCCAGCGCATGCTCGCAGCTTTCCGCAACGACTTCTAACCAAACAATGACGACAATGAAACGCGACACACTGATGGTACTCTCGGGCGGCATGGACTCAGTGACCATGCTCCACGAATACAAAGACTCGATAGACCTTGCAGTCACCTTCAACTACGGGTCGAACCACAACGCCCGCGAAATCGAGATGGCCCGGCTCAACTGCCGTCAGCTCGGCATCGAGCTCATCGAAATCGACCTGTCGTTTATCGGCGAGAACTTCCACAGCTCGCTGCTCGAAGGCGCCGACGCCATCCCCGACGGCGAATATGATTTCGACAACATGAAGTCGACGGTCGTTCCCTTCCGCAACGGCATCATGCTCTCGGCCGCCGCCGGCCTGGCCGAAAGCCGCGGCCTGACCCACATTCTCATCGCCAGCCACTCGGGCGACCACGCCCTCTACCCCGACTGCCGCGACTCGTTCGTCAAGGCAATGGCCCAGGCCGTCGCCTTGGGCACATACGACAACATACGCCTCGAAGCGCCCTACTCGCTCATCTCCAAGGCCGACATCGCCCGCCGCGGAGCCGAAATCGGCGTCGATTATGCCAACACCTACTCGTGCTACAAAGGCCGCGAGCACCATTGCGGCCGCTGCGGCACCTGCCGCGAGCGCCGCGAGGCTTTCGCCGCCGCCGGCATCCCCGACCCGACAATCTACGACGAGGAGGACGATTAACCTAAAAATTTTACCACGGATGGATATAAGACAATCAATGGCCGACATTCTCGAGGCCGAAAGCAAAGCCGTAACCCGGATACCATTTACCGAAGACTATAACGGTGCCGTCGAAGCCATCGTCGAGCACGTCAACCGCCGCGGCGGCAAACTCGTCACCGCCGGCATGGGCAAAGCCGGACAGATAGCCATGAACATCGCCACGACATTCTCGTCGACAGGCACCCCGGCCGTCAATCTCCACCCCAGCGAGGCTCAGCACGGCGACCTCGGCGTCCTCCAGCCCAACGACATAATGCTGCTGATCTCAAACTCGGGCAAAACCCGCGAGATCATCGAGCTGGTCGACCTCGTCAAAGGCATATACCCCGAGATGCCCTTTATCGTCATCACCGGCGCCCCCGACTCGCCCCTGGCACTGCTGGCCAACTGGTGTCTGCCGACAGGCGGCTCGCCCGAGGTATGCCCCCTCGGCCTGACCCCGACGACATCGACGACCGTCATGACCGTCATCGGCGACATCCTCGTCGTCAACGTCATGAAAGCCATCGGCTTCACCCGCGCCGAATATGCCAAGCGCCACCACGGCGGCTACCTAGGAAGCGCGGCCCGCGGCGACAACAAATAATACTCACACCACCAAAATGAAAAAAATCATCTGCATCGGCGAATGCGGTCTTGACATCATCTTCAAAGACCGCGAGCCCATCGGATCTGTTCCCGGCGGCCGCATCGTCAACGCCGCCGCCATGCTCGCACGCTACGGCATGCCCGTCATCATGGCCTCTGAAATCGCCGCCGACCCCGTCGGCGACATCGTGGCCGACTATCTTGCCTCGGCCGGCGTCGACATGAAATCGGTCGACCGCTACACCGAGGGCAACACCCCCGTACAGGTCTACATACAGCACGCCGATGGCACAACGGGCGTCACCCGCTACGAAAATTACCCCGACGACTGCTTCGATATCATCTGGCCCCGCATCGACGAGGGCGATATCGTCGTCTTCGGCGGCTTCTATGCCCTCGACACCCGCATGCGCCAGCGCATGACCCAGCTGCTCGCCCACGCCTCGAAGCGCAAGGCCGTCATGGTCTATCTGCCCGGCTTCCCCTCAGACCGCGAGTCGCGCATCACCCGCGTCATGCCCGCCATACTCGAGAACCTCGAATATGCCAACCTCGTCATCACCCGCAGCAGCGACATGACCGACATCTTCGGCACCGAGCAGGGCGACGCCTGCTACCACAACCACATCGACTTCTACTGCCGCTCGCTCATCAACATCGACACAGCCTGCCACCGCATCAGCTATTACAGCGGCAAGGAAGTGACCGACACGCCCATCCCCGCCGACACCTGCAGCACCCTGCTGTGGAACGCCGGAGCCGTCGCCGGCATCGTCGCCGCCCTCTATGCCTGCGACGTCAAGGCCGAAGACCTCGACACGCCACCCGAAGAGCTGCGCTGCAAGGTCATCACCGGCGCCGCCAAATCGGCCCGCGAGGCCGCGGCCGCAATTACAGCCGAATGGCAGAAGAACCATTGACAAACATTTCAAATCGTTAACGCGTTATAAAAACAGTAATAAAAACACTAACAATGTCGACTCAGAATCCACATAGCGCCCCCCGCACCGCACTCCCCCACCCCCCGTCATGCCGCGTAGCCATCGTGGCCGCCGAATGGAACGGACACATCACATCGGCCCTCACCGACGGCGCCCTCGAGGTATTCCGCCGTGAAGGCTACTCAAAAGACGACATCGACGTCTACAGCGTCCCCGGCGCCGTCGAACTCACCTTCGCCGCCTCGCAGCTCATCGAGGCAAGCCTCTACGACGCCGTCATCGTCTTCGGCTGCGTCATCCGCGGCGGCACACCCCACTTCGACTATGTCTGCGACAGCGTCACCCAAGGCGTCACCGCCCTCAACGCCGACTGCGACATACCTGTCATCTTCGGAGTGCTCACCGTCGACAACGAGCAGGACGCCCTCGACCGCGCCGGCGGATGTCTCGGCAACAAAGGCTCTGAGGCAGCCGAGGCCGCTATCAAGATGATCGACTTTGTCGAAAAAGTAAAGAACTTATAACTGTTTAAAATAATTCGCTATCATGTCTCCTCAAAAATCACAAGGCATCCGTTTCCGGATCTGGCTCGTCGTCGGCCTTATCGTCGCAGCAATCGTCATGGTTCTACTCTATTACATCGGCCGGCTCGACGCCGGAACCCACGTCGACACCCCGCAGGGCGACAATGTCACCGACATCTACCGCACTGCCGCCGACAGCCTCTCGCCCTCAGAGCTGTCTCTTATACACATCTCCGAGCCCACGAGACGTAGAGGAA